>NZ_JBSFZS010000002.1:92839-171311 GCF_053600395.1 Streptomyces sp. NPDC005070
GACGGGTCCCGCACGGGGGTCAGACGGGTCCCGCACGGGGGTCAGACGGGTCCCGCACGGGGGTCAGACGGGTCCCGCACGGGGGTCAGACGGGTCCGGCACGAGGGTCAGACGGGTCCCGCACGGGGGCCGGGTAGGTACCGGACGTGGGACTGGCCGGTGACGGGCGGGTCCTCGGGCCGGGCGGGGTGGGGTGGAGGGCGGGTGGGGTGCGTCTCGCCCGTCTCGTGGAGCGCTGGTGTCACGGCGGCGAGCATGGGCCCGGGCGGGTGGTGTGGTGCACACTGGCCAGATCCGTACCACCCCAGGGAGCGCACCGTGATCAACGGCGAGGGACCGTTCCTCCAGGCCCATGTCGACCCGCTCGCCGGGCTGCGCACGGCAGACGACCCGCCCTGGGACGTCTACCTGACGGGCACGGTCTTCCTGGACATCATCTTCACCGGGCTCGATTCCGCCCCTGTGCGCGGCACCGAGTCCTGGGCGCGGGGCATGGGATCGAGCCCCGGCGGCGTCGCGAACATGGCCACCGCCCTCGCCCGACTCGGCCTGCGGACCTCCCTCGCCGCCGCCTTCGGCGACGACCACTACGGCGAGTACTGCTGGGACGCCCTGGAGCAGGGCGAGCACATCGACCTCACGCCGTCGCGGACCGTGCCGGGCTGGCACTCGCCGGTCACCGTGTCGATGGCGTACGAGGGCGAGCGGACCATGGTCAGCCATGGGCACGAGGCACCCCTGGAGGAGCCCGCGCCGGACTTCCCGCCGCACGCGCGGGCCGCCGTCGCCTCGCTGACCCCGGGGGTCACCGCGCCCTGGATCGAGCAGGCCGCGAGCCGGGGCACCCGGATCTTCGCGGACGTCGGCTGGGACGACACCGGCCGCTGGGACCTGGCGGGCCTCGCCGATCTGGCGCACTGCGAGGCGTTCCTGCCGAACGCCGAGGAGGCCATGCGCTACACCGGCGCCGACTGCCCCCGCGCGGCGGCGCACGCGCTGGCCGAGCACGTGCCGCTGGCCGTCGTCACCCTCGGCTCCGACGGCGCCTACGCCGTGGACGGGCGCTCCGGCGAGAGCGCCGAGGTCCCCGCGATCGCCGTCGAGGCGCTGGACCCCACCGGCGCCGGGGACGTCTTCGTCGCCGGCTTCGTCACGGGGACCCTCGCCGGCTGGCCGCTCGCCGACCGGCTCGCCCTCGCGGGGCTGACCGCCGCGCTCTCGGTCCAGGAGTTCGGCGGATCGCTGTCGGCGCCCGGCTGGTCGGAGATCGCCGCCTGGTGGCGCCGGGTCCACTCGGTCGCCGACCAGGACCCCGCGGCCCTGAGCCGGTACGCCTTCCTGGAGGGCCTGCTCCCCGAGGTCACCCGCCCCTGGCCGCTGCGCCGGGCGGTACCGACGATCGGCTTCGGCCGCTCGGTCTGAGGGCCGCTCGCTCCGAGGGGCCGAGGGGCCTCCTCAGGTCACGACCTCGTCACCGCGGGAAAAGCCCTACGGGTCCGTGTGCGCCGCGACGTACGCTGGGAACCGCAAGGCTGCCCGTGTGGCAAGCGTGCCGACCGAGGAGGATACGCAGGCCTACAGAGCCGGCCCATGACTCAGACACCCACAGCTCACGGCCCCGCACAGGGGCAGGCGCGCGCGCACTTCACCGTCCCGGCCAAGCACCCCATGGTGACCGTTCTGGGTTCCGGAGACGCCCTGCTGCGCGTGATCGAGAAGGCCTTCCCGGCGGCCGACATCCACGTCCGGGGAAACGAGATCAGTGCGGTCGGCGACGCCGGTGAAGTCGCTCTCGTCCAGCGCCTGTTCGACGAGATGATGCTGGTGCTCCGCACGGGGCAGCCCATGACGGAGGACGCAGTGGAACGCTCGATCGCCATGCTCAGGGCGAGCGAGAACGGGGAGGGCGACGGCCAGGAGACTCCGGCCGAGGTGCTCACGCAGAACATCCTGTCCTCGCGAGGCCGCACCATCCGCCCCAAGACGCTCAACCAGAAGCGCTACGTCGACGCCATCGACAAGCACACGATCGTGTTCGGCATCGGCCCCGCCGGTACGGGCAAGACGTACCTCGCCATGGCGAAGGCCGTCCAGGCGCTCCAGTCGAAGCAGGTCAACCGGATCATCCTGACCCGCCCGGCGGTCGAGGCCGGCGAGCGTCTGGGCTTCCTGCCCGGCACGCTCTACGAGAAGATCGACCCGTACCTGCGCCCGCTGTACGACGCGCTGCACGACATGCTCGACCCGGACTCGATCCCGAAGCTGATGGCCTCGGGGACGATCGAGGTCGCGCCGCTGGCGTACATGCGCGGCAGGACCCTCAACGACGCCTTCATCATCCTGGACGAGGCCCAGAACACGAGCGCCGAACAGATGAAGATGTTCCTCACCCGGCTCGGCTTCGACTCGAAGATCGTGATCACGGGTGACGTGACGCAGGTCGACCTCCCGAGCGGCACGAAGTCGGGTCTGCGGCAGGTCCAGGACATCCTGGAGGGCCTCGACGACGTCCACTTCTCGCGGCTCACGTCCCAGGATGTCGTCCGGCACAAGCTGGTCGGCCGTATCGTCGACGCGTACGAGAAGTACGACAGCGAGAACGGCACCGAGAGCGGCTCCCACAAGAGCCGGGGCCACAAGGGGAAGTAGACCAGCACCGCCATGTCGATCGACGTCAACAACGAGTCCGGAACCGAGGTCGACGAGCAGGCGATCCTCGACATCGCCCGCTACGCGCTCGCTCGGATGCGCATCCACCCGCTCTCCGAGCTCTCGGTGATCGTCGTGGACACCGACGCCATGGAACAGCTCCACATCCAGTGGATGGATCTGCCGGGACCGACGGACGTCATGTCCTTCCCGATGGACGAGCTGCGCCCGCCGTCGAAGGACGACGACGAGCCGCCGCAGGGGCTGCTCGGCGACATCGTGCTCTGCCCCGAGGTCGCCGAGCAGCAGGGCAAGGACGCCCCGACGCAGCACTCCATGGACGAGGAGCTCCAGCTCCTCACCGTCCACGGCGTGCTGCACCTCCTCGGCTACGACCACGAGGAAGCCGACGAGAAGGCCGAGATGTTCGGCCTGCAGGCCGCCATCGTGGACGGCTGGCGCGCGGAGAAGGGCATCACGGGACCGTCTCCGGCCCCGACCGTGTCATGAGCCTTCAGCTTGTCGTCGGTGCCATCGTCCTGGTCGTCGTCGCCTGGCTCGCCGCCTGCGCGGAGGCGGGCCTCGCGCGTGTCTCCAGCTTCCGCGCCGAGGAGGCGGTCCGCGGCGGCCGGCGCGGCAGCGCCAAGCTCGCGCAGGTCACCGCGGACCCGACGCGCTATCTGAACGTGGCGCTGCTGGTCCGCGTGGTCTGCGAGATGGCGGCCGCCGCGCTCGTCGTCTTCGCCTGCCTCAAGGAGTTCGACAAGACCTGGCAGGCCCTCGGGGTCGCGATCGCCGTCATGGTCCTCGTGTCGTACGTCGCGGTCGGTGTCTCGCCGCGCACCATCGGCCGCCAGCACCCGCTGAACACCGCGACCGCGGCGGCCTACGTCCTGCTGCCGCTCGCCCGGATCATGGGGCCGATCCCGCCGCTGCTGATCCTGATCGGCAACGCGCTCACCCCCGGCAAGGGCTTCAGGCGCGGCCCGTTCGCCTCCGAGGCGGAGCTGCGGGCGATGGTCGACCTCGCCGAGAAGGAGTCGCTCATCGAGGACGAGGAGCGCCGCATGGTGCACTCCGTCTTCGAGCTCGGCGACACCCTCGTGCGCGAGGTCATGGTGCCCCGCACGGACCTCGTCGTCATCGAGCGCTACAAGACCATCCGGCAGGCCCTCACCCTGGCCCTGCGCTCCGGTTTCTCCCGCATACCCGTCACGGGCGAGAACGAGGACGACATCGTCGGGATCGTCTATCTCAAGGACCTGGCCCGCAAGACGCACATCAGCCGGGACGCCGAGTCCGAGCTGGTGTCCACGGCCATGCGGCCCGCCACGTTCGTGCCCGACACCAAGAACGCCGGAGATCTGCTGCGCGAGATGCAGCAGGAGCGCAACCACGTCGCCGTCGTCATCGACGAGTACGGCGGCACCGCCGGCATCGTCACCATCGAGGACATCCTCGAGGAGATCGTCGGCGAGATCACCGACGAGTACGACCGCGAGCTGCCGCCCGTCCAGGAGCTCGGCGACGACCGCTTCCGGGTGACGGCCCGCCTCGACATCGGCGACCTCGGCGAGCTGTACGGCTTCGAGGCCTACGACGACGAGGACGTGGAGACCGTCGGCGGGCTGCTCGCCAAGGCCCTGGGACGGGTACCCATCGCCGGTGCCTCCTCGGTGGTCGAACTGCCCGACGGACGCGAGCTGCGGCTCACCGCGGAGGCCGCCGCCGGCCGCCGGAACAAGATCGTCACCGTGCTCGTCGAGCCCGTCGGCCCGGCCGGGCCCCCTCGGGAGGAGAAGCAGGAGTGACCCCTCAGGAGCTGCGCGCGTTCTGCCTGTCCTTCAACGCCACCGCCGAGGACTTCCCCTTCAACCCCGAGACCTCGGTCTTCAAGGTGCTGGGCAAGCTCTTCGCGCTGACGAACCTCGACGGACGCCCGCTCACGGTCAACCTGAAGTGCGACCCGGACGACGCGCTCCGGCTGCGCGAGCAGCACCCGGGACTGATCGTCCCCGGCTATCACATGAACAAGCGGCACTGGAACACGGTGACCGTCGACGGCGAGCTCCCGGACCGCCTGGTCCAGGAGCTCGTCGAGGATTCGTACGATCTCGTCGTGGCCGGCCTGCCGCGGGCCGAGCGGCTGCGCCTCGACCGTCCCTGACCCAGGGCCGACCCCTCCTGACCCAGGGCCGACCCCTCCTGACCCAGGGCCGACCGCTCCTGGCCCGGGACGGCCCGGCGCCGCCCTCAGCGGGCGCGCGCCGCGCCCCGCCGTCCGAGTCCCGCCGCGACCAGCGCCGCCGCCCCGAGCACGATCGCCGCGTCCAGGGCGAGGACCGTGTGCACTCCGCTCAGCAGGTCGCCGGAGGTGGTCGCGAGGACGCCGAGGAGCGGGATGCCGACGGTGATGCCCACCTGCTGGGTGGAGGTCACCAGACCGGTGGCCAGGCCCTGCTCCTCGTCGGGGACGCCCGAGGTGACGGTCAGGCCGTACGAGATGATCGCGCCCAGGTGGCACATGCTGGCCAGCGACACCCCGGCGGTGGCGATCCAGACCGACCAGGTGTGCGCGTTCAGGAGCAGCATCCCCGACACGAACAGGCCCTGGCCGGCGAGCGAGGCGGCCAGCGTGCGCCGGGCGCCGAAGCGGCCGATGACCTTCGGCGCGTACATCCCGGCGACGGCCGACAGCAGACCCTGCGTGCCGAAGACCAGACCGGTCTCGAAGGCCGAGAGGCCGAGCGTCTCCTGGAGGTACAGGGTCAGTACGAAGACGACCGTCGACATCATCGAGAAGGTGACCAGGCCGCCCAGATTGCCCCACGCCACCGTGGGGCGGCGCAGCATCCTCAGGCTGACGAGCGGGGCGTCGGCGCGGGACTCGATCCGGACGAAGGCGACGAGCAGCAGCACACCCGCGGCGAGTGTCGTGACGACGTCCGCCCCGCCGAAACCGCGGTCCGCCGCCGACGACAGGGCGTAGATCAGAGCCAGCAGTCCGCCGGTGACGGTGACCGCGCCGGGGATGTCCAGGCGGGGGCGGTCCGCGGTGCCCGTGTGCCGCGGGCCGGCCGCGGGCAGCAGACCGGCGGCGAGCGGCAGCACGACCAGCGCGAACAGCGACAGCAGCCCCATCGTCGAACGCCAGCCCAGCACGTCGGTCAGGACACCGCCCGCCACCATGCCGACCGTGAAGCCGAGGGACAGGAGCGTGCCGGAGATGCCGAGCGCGCGGTCCCGGGCGGGGCCCTCGGGGAAGGTCGTGGTCAGCAGCGACATACCGGCCGGCACGATCGCCGCCGCGGCGAGTCCTTGCAGCGCCCGTCCGGCCAGGAAGGACGCCGGGTCCCAGGCGAGGGTCGCGAGGAGCGAGGCCGCCCCGAACACGGTCAGCCCGGCGAGGAAGAGCCCCCGGCGGCCGAACAGGTCGCCGATCCGGCCGAAGAGGAGCAGGAACCCGCCGGACGGCAGCGCGAAGGCGGTGACCGCCCACTGGAGCGCCGACGGGCTCATGCCGAGGTCCCGGCCGAGCACGGGCAGCGCCACGTTCAGGACGGAGAAGTCCAGCGCGACCATGAACTGGGCGGCGCACAGCACGAAGAGCACGAGTGCGTCGCGGCCCGACAGCCGGTCCGGGCGCGGTGGCCCGCCGTCCTTCGCACGGGCGGGGGAAGCGGTGGAGGTGTCGGCCCGGGGGCCGTTCGTGGTGCCCGGATCGATGCCCGGTGTGCCGGTGCCGGTGCCGGTGCCGGTGCCGGGGGTGCGGGCGCTGGACTCGGTGGTCGTGTTCGTGGTCATGGCACGAGCTTGCTGCGGCCGGAACATCCGTGGGGAGCCGGAACTTATGCTGGTGGCCGCACCACCAGTCACCGAAGGGGGAGACACGTGACGGAGGACGCGCCGAAATCCCAACGACGCCCGGAACTGCGCGAGTTCCTCATGAGCCGCCGGGCGCGGGTCTCACCGGCCGAGGCCGGACTCCCGGGCGGCGGAGCCCGCCGCCGCACACCGGGGCTGCGCCGCGAGGAGGTCGCCGTCCTCGCCGGCGTGGGCGCCTCCTGGTACCAATGGCTCGAACAGGGGCGGGACATATCCGTGTCGCCGCAGGTCCTGGACTCCGTCGCCCGCGTGCTGCGGCTCAGCAACACCGAGCGGCGCCACCTGTACACGCTGGCCGGACTGAACCCGCCCGCGCCCGAAGTCGCCCCCGGGGACCGGGACATGTGCGACGGGCTGCGGCGGCTGATCGACACGTGGATGCCGTATCCGGCGCACATCATGGACCCGTACTACAACTGCGTCCTGTACAACGACGCCGCCGCGGTGGTCCTCGGCATGCGTCCGGAGATCACCCAGAACTGCGTCGTCGACTTCTTCACCGACCCGCTCTACCGCGGCCGTTCCCGCACCTGGGAGCTCAACGCCCGTACCGTCGTGGCCCAGTTCCGCGCGTCGTGCGCCGCCGCGCCGGACGACGAGGGGTTCCGCGAGCTGCTGACCCGGCTGACCGGGGCCAGCGCCGAGTTCGCGGAACTGTGGGAGCGGCGGGACATCGAGGACGCCGGGCAGATCCGCAAGGAGCTCGACCATCCCCTTGTGGGACTGCTCGCGGTCGAGTCCACCGCGATGAAGGTGCCGGTCAGGCCCGACCTCACGATCGTGCTGCACACCCCGCTGCCGGAGGCGAACACGGCCGCGAAGCTGGAGTGGCTCGCCTCGCCGGAGGGCCGCCGCGGCTCGATGTATCCGGTGGCCGGCTGACCCGTCGGCGGAGGGCGGTGCCGGCACTTCGTATGCTCTGGTCATGACCGACAGCAGCGCGCTCGACCCCGAGGACCGCAAGATCGTCACCCTGGCCCGTTCCGCGCGGGCCCGCAACGGTGTGCCCGAGGGTGCGGCCGTACGCGACGAGACGGGACGTACCTACGTCGCCGGGACCGTGGAGCTGGAGTCCCTGCGGCTGAGCGCCCTGCAGACGGCCGTGGCGATGGCCGTGGCGTCCGGGGCGAAGTCCCTGGAGTCGGCGGCCGTGGTGTCCGAGGCCGCCGCCGTCACCGACGCGGACCGCGCGGCCGTACGGGATCTCGGCGGGCCCGCCACACCGGTGCTGCTGGCCGGGCTCGACGGCGCCGTGCACACGACGGTGACCGCGGGCTGAGCACGACTCCGCCCCGGGGGAACCGAGCTCCCCCGGGGCGATGCCGTACGTTGCCGGGCCGCCTCAGAAGCCGAGCTTGCGGAGCTGCCGGGGGTCGCGCTGCCAGTCCTTGGCGACCTTCACATGCAGGTCGAGGAAGACCGGCGTGCCCAGCAGGGCCTCGATCTGCTTGCGGGACTTGATGCCGACGTCCTTCAGGCGCTTGCCCTTGGGGCCGATGATGATGCCCTTCTGGCTGGGGCGCTCGATGTAGACGAAGGCGTGGATGTCGAGGAGCGGCTTGTCGGCCGGGCGGTCCTCACGCGGCAGCATCTCCTCGACCACGACGGCGATGGAGTGCGGAAGCTCGTCGCGGACGCCCTCCAGCGCGGCCTCGCGGATGAGCTCCGCGATCATGACTTGCTCCGGCTCGTCCGTCAGATCGCCCTCGGGGTAGAGGGCGGGCCCCTCCGGCAGCAGCGGGACGATCAGGTCGGCCAGCAGGCCCACCTGCGTGTCCCCGACCGCCGACACCGGGACGATCTCGGCCCACTCGAAGCCGAGCTCCCGGCCGAGCTGGTCGATCGCGATGAGCTGCTCGGCGAGCGTCTTGCTGTCGACGAGGTCGGTCTTCGTGATGATCGCGATCTTCGGCGTCTTCTTGATCGACGCCAGTTCCTTCGCGATGAAACGGTCACCCGGGCCGAGCTTCTCGTTCGCGGGCAGACAGAAGCCGATCACGTCGACCTCCGCCCAGGTGGTGCGGACGATGTCGTTGAGCCGCTCGCCCAGCAGGGTGCGCGGTTTGTGCAGGCCGGGGGTGTCGACCAGGATCAGCTGCGCTTCCGGCCGGTGCACGATGCCGCGCACGGTGTGCCGGGTGGTCTGCGGCTGGTTCGCGGTGATCGCGACCTTCTGGCCGACCAGAGCGTTCGTGAGGGTGGACTTGCCCGCGTTGGGGCGGCCCACGAAACAGGCGAAGCCGGCGCGGTGGTTCTCCACCGGGTCGAGGGCGTGAGAGGTGCCCCTGTCCTTTGACGGCTCGGATGACTGGTTGCGAACGCTCATGGCGCCCATTGTCCCTGATCGTCGGGTGCCCGCCGTACCAAGCCGTTCGATAGCCGTGAACCTGTCGTTCCGGTTCCCGTGCGCGGGGTGATCCGGGCCGGGCGCCGCTCGCCTCGAAGGTGAGGAATCGGTAATCACGACGCAATGAAACACACCGGAAACGTGGGCGTGCGCAACCGGAAACGCACGCCCACGACGCTCTGACGACGCCCCCACCCCGTGCCCCGCCCTGCTCCACCCGTGCCCCCCCGGCCCCGTGCCCCCCACTCCGCTGGAGAGACCGTGACCCTGGCCGCTTCCCGGATCGACACCGGCGACACAGCCTGGCTGCTAGCCGCCACCGCGCTCGTGCTCCTGATGACCCCAGGACTCGCCCTGTTCTACGGCGGCATGGTCCGCGCGAAGAGCGTGCTCAACATGCTGATGATGAGCTTCGTGTCGATCGCCCTGGTCACGGTGGTGTGGCTGACCGCCGGATACTCCCTGGCCTTCGGCGAGGACGCGTTCGGCGGACTCGTCGGCGGTCTGGAGCACGCCGGGATGGCCGGGCTCGGGCCGGACAGCGTGCAGGGGTCCGTCCCCACCCTGCTCTTCGCCACGTTCCAGCTCACCTTCGCGATCATCACCGCCGCGCTCATCAGCGGGGCGGTCGCCGACCGGGCGAAGTTCGGGGCCTGGCTCGTGTTCGTGCCCGTCTGGGCGCTGCTCGTATACGTTCCCGTCGCGCACTGGGTGTGGGGCCCGGGCGGCTGGATCCGGGACGGTCTCGGCGCCCTCGACTTCGCGGGCGGCATGCCGGTCGAGATCGCCTCGGGAGCCTCGGGACTGGCGCTGTGCCTGGTGCTCGGACCGCGGCTCGGCTTCAAGAAGGACGCCATGCGCCCGCACAACCTCCCGATGGTCATGCTCGGCGCCGGTCTGCTGTGGTTCGGCTGGTTCGGCTTCAACGCCGGGTCCGCCCTCGGCGCCAACGGTCTGGCCGCGGCGGCCTTCCTCAACACGCTCGCCGCCGGCTGCACGGGCCTGCTCGGCTGGCTCCTCGTCGAGCAGCGCCGCGACGGCCACCCGACCACGCTGGGCGCGGCCTCGGGCGCGGTCGCCGGCCTGGTCGCCATCACCCCCTCGTGCGGAGTGGTGTCCCTGCTGGGCGCGCTCGCGATCGGGCTCGCCGCCGGTGCCGTCTGCTCGTACGCCGTGGGCTGGAAGTTCAAGCTGAACTACGACGACTCGCTGGACGTCGTCGGCGTGCATCTGGTCGGCGGTGTCATCGGCACCCTGCTCATCGGCGTCTTCGCCGTCCACGGGATGACCGGCGGGGCCGAGGGGCTGCTGTACGGCGGGGGTCTCGGGCAGCTCGGCCGGCAGCTCGTCGGTGTGCTGGCCGTCGGGACGTACGCGTTCGCCGCCACGTACGGCATCGGCCGCGTCATCGACCGGCTCATGGGGCTGCGGGCCGAGGAGGAGCACGAGCGGACCGGCCTGGACCTTACGGTGCACGCCGAGAGCGCCTACGATCACGGGGTCCTGGGCCACGGCGCCCCGGTGTCGTCGTCCCTTCCCGCCGCGCAGAAGGTCAAGCCCCAGGCATGAAGCTCATCACCGCGATCGTCAAGCCCTACCGACTCGACGAGGTCAAGTCCGCCCTGCAGGAGCTCGGTGTGCACGGGATGACCGTCACCGAGGCCAGCGGATACGGGCGTCAGCGTGGGCACACCGAGGTGTACCGCGGCGCCGAGTACCAGGTCGACCTGGTTCCCAAGGTCCGGATCGAGGTCGTCGTCGAGGACGCGGTGGCCGACGCGGTCATCGACGCGGTGGTGAAGGCCGCGCAGACCGGAAAGATCGGAGACGGAAAGGTGTGGTCCGTACCCGTGGAGACGGTCGTACGGGTACGGACGGGCGAACGCGGGCCCGACGCACTCTGAGCGTCACCACGGCCGCGGCGAACGCGAGGACCGCCAGCACGGCCACGAGCCACGGCACCGCGAGGAACGACACGCTCGCCGACTCCCGGGTACCCGGCGCGCTGGCCGTCAAGGTCACGTCGCCCCAGTCGAGCTGGGGCGCCCCGTGCCAGGGCGCGGTGAGCCGGACCCGCTGGCCGGGGAGCAGCTCCGAGGGGATGCCCGCGAGCTCGCGGGACAGCAGGGTCCGCCCGAAGAGGCCTTCGGCCTTCAGCCGCACCTTCGGGTTCAGCGTCACGTTGCCCGTGTTGTGGAGGGTGTACGAGACGGTGGCCGAGCCGGATCCGATGCCGGGGATCAGCGGCTGGTGATGGGTGAGGCGCACCTTCTCCACGGCGAGGGCGGGGACGGTGGGCCCGCCGACGCGGAGGTAGACCCGGGCGGCGACGGCTCGCCGGACCCCGACCGAGAGGGAGCCCGAGCCCTTCTCGATCCGTTCGTCGAGCGCCACCAGCGCGCCCGGATGGTCGCCGGGTTCGGCCCCCTCCGGGACGTGGAGCGTGAACGGCACGGTGACGTGGCCGTGCGCGGGCACGGTGACCCGGGCGCGGGCGGGCTCGGCCCAGGCCCCCACCCCGCGCTGCTTCTCCGACAGGGTGCGGACGGCGAAACCGCCGTCGCGGGCGGTGTTGTAGGCGTCGGCCGCGTAGAGCCGGAACGTCAGCGGACCGCCGGTCTTGTTGGCGACGGTGACCTTGTCCCTGAGGGTCTGGCCGGGGTCGGCGGACAGATAGAAGTAGGGCCGCTCGGCGATGCGCGAGGAGACCGGGTAGACCGACCAGCTCCCGTTGTCGGCCGCGTACGAGGGCGTGGCCAGGAGGGCCACGAGGGCGGGCAGGACCAGGATCGCGCTCAGGAGGAGGGCGTACGGCTTGCGCATGGGTGCGGACCCCCGCGGACGGCATCGGCGGACTGGCGGCTCTCGTCGTGCGTGAGCGCCCCTGTGTGGACGGGCGGGTGCGCGCCCGGCCACCGGGAGTGCGGACGACCGGTCGAATGGCGGACCGGTCAGCTCAGCGTCAGCGTGAGCACTCCGGAGTAGGAGCCTGGCGGCGTGAACTCCGGTACGTTCAGCGACAGTCCGGCGTCCACGGTGAACTCACCACCGGTGAGGGTCCCGTTGGGGGTGGATGCCAGGGTCGCTCCCGAGGTGCCGACCGTGCCGGACGAACCGGCCTGGCAGGTGCTCGGGCTGCCGGCCTTGGTGGTGCAGGCCGGGGTCCAGCTCAGGGCACCGGCGCCGATCTTCGCGCCGGGGCCGGTGAAGTCGGTGACCTTGCCGGTCAGGGACCAGCCCGCGGGCCCGCCGCGGAAGTCCTTGACCGTCACCGTCTGCAGGGCGCCCGTGGAGGCACCGCCCGTGCCGTAGTCGACCGCCGACAGTGCGACGGCGTCACCGGCCTGGGTCATCGACAGGGTTCCCGCCCTCACCGTGGTGGTGAGCTTCTGACTGCCGTCGGGGACGGGCGTGTTGTCGATGACGACATAGGCGGCGGGACCGGCTCCGGTGTCCGGGTTCCAGCTTCCTCCCTCGTACGCGACCACGCCGGTCGTCGTCTTGTCGTTGACGACGAGCGAGCCGCTGAAGGAGCCCTGGGCGTTCGCGGTCACGGTCGCCGTGTCGGCGGTCTGGGTCGCCCCGGACCGTCCGGCGAGGGTGACGCTGGCACCCGGGGTGAAGTCGCTGCCGGTGACGGTCACGCTGTCACCGGGGTTGCCGGAGGCCGAACCGAGCTGGATGGCACGGGTGTTGGTCTGTCCACCCGTCGCGGTGACCGTCTCCGACACCGGGGCGGGCGGGTTGGTGACCGTGCACGGGGTGTCCAGTTCCAGGATGTAGCTGGTGTGGATGTTGTAGTCGCCGGGCGAGAGAGTGATCGCGCCGGGAGCGGTGACCGTGAAGGTGCCGGTCATGGAGAACGACGGGAAGGCGCCTCGCCCCGGCACCGGGTCGTTCTTCTTCGGCCCCGTGACCGTGACGCTGGCCGTCTGCGCACCGCCGACGGTGACCTTGCCGGTCGGCGTCATGATGTCGGCCGGCAGGGCGAGGTCGGTGGGGTTGCTGGCGGCGGGACTGACCACCGTGTAGGTCACGGTGACCGTGTCGCCGACCTTGGGGCTGGCGTTGTCCACCGCGATCTTCGCGGTGGTGGTGCCGTCGATCGGCGGGATGCCCGCGATCGCAGGCGGGATGCAGTGCGTGGGGAAGTCCACGTTCGTGGGTGCGGCTCCGGCCGGAGCGGCCAGTGCGCCTCCCACGGTGAGCGCGAGTACGGTCGCCCCGAGCAGTGCCGCGATACGGCGTCTTCGGCTTGTCGGACCCGTGGTTGACATGGGTGTTGCCCCCCTCCTGAGGGATGCGGGCGCAGCGGCTCGTCTGCGCCGACAGGGGGACATTGATGTGCCGGTCGTGTGAGAAGTCAATGGAGACCCGGCGCAGCGACTGATGGCCCATCAGTTTCTGTCATGGTCGCCGACTCGGCTCACACGGGCCGGAGTTGCCGCCCGACGTGGCGATTGCGGGGCTGCGGGGGAGCCGGGCCGGTGCCGCTGCGCGCGGGCGGCACCGGCCCTTTTCACGTCGTGGAGCGGTGGATCGGCTGCTCTGTGGATCGGCGGCTCAGCGACTCAACCGCTCAGTGGCTCACTGGATCAGTCGAAGACGAACGGGCCCGGGGACTGCGGTGCGTCCGCCGTGCAGGTGATCGTGATGCCGAAGATCGTCATCTTCAGCGAGCCGCCGTAGAACTCCAGGCTGTCGCCGGAGGCGACGGTGCCGTCGAGGGGGCCCACCGACACACCGCTGCCGGCCGCCATCGCGGGGTTCTTCTTGCCGGTGAAGGCGGTGGTCCCGCCGTTCGCGTTCACCAGGGAGAGCGTCGAGGTGACCGAGTTCGCGGCGATCGGGATCGGGGCCGTGATGGCGGTCGAGCTGAGGGTGATGGTCGCGGCCGTGCCGTCCTGGGTGGCCGTGAGGGTGGCCGTGCCACCGCCGCCGATGGTGCAGGTCGCGTTGATGGTGGCCGTCTGGGGAGTGACGGCCGCGGCGGCCGGCGCGAAGGCCAGACCGGTCGCGGCGAGGGTGCCGGCGGCTAACGCCGAGACTGTTGCGAGTCGCTTGCCTCTCATCGAAATCCCTTCCCTTGTGGGGGAATTGCCATGTGGGGATGGTCGGGACGGAGCCGTCCGCCCTGGTCCGGGCACACGGGCTCCTCACCTCTGTGCCCGGTGAGGGTGCGGGGAGACGTGTACGCGGACCGTCCGCGGGTGGGGGTGCGGGACGCCGTGCGGAGGCGTGTCCGACGGTCCGTCGGAATGTGCGGTTCCCATTGAGGCGCGGGTGCCTCGCGATTGCAAGGGAAGGGAGCCCTTTCCTTCAACGGTCGTGAAAAGTGGCCGAAGTTGGACCCGGTCGGGAAGGCCGCCGGTGACTCGGTTCCGCGGCCCGGGAGGTCACCGCCGGCCGGTGGCGGGAGCGAGGTCCTGCAGGCCCACCACGCGCAGCAGCCGCAGACGCTCGTGGGACTCGGTGCCGGGGCGTGCCGTGTGGACGACGAGGAGCTGGTTGTCGGCGGAGCTGAGCAGGATCTCGCAGTCGAGTTCCAGCAGGCCGACCGTGGGGTTCAGGAACCGCTTCGTCGCGGAGCGCCGTACGGCGACCTCGTGGGACTCCCAGAGCTCCGCGAACTCCTCGCTCGTGGAGCGGAGTTCGGCCACCAGGGCGGCCGGGGCGGGGTCGGTGGGGCGGGCCGCGGTGACCGCGCGCAGGTTGGCGACATGGGAGCGGGCGTGCTCGGGGCGGTCCTCGGGCGGGAAGAGGGACCGGGAGGCCGGGTCGGTGAAGAACCGGCGCACGAGATTGCGCCCGGGTTCGGCCTGGCCCGTCAGCGCCGCCGCCATCGCGTTCTGCGCGAGCAGCTCGCCGTAGTCGGTCACGACCTGGGCGGGCGCGTCGTGCAGCCGGTCGAGGATCAGCAGGAGCCCCGGGCGCACGTGCGAGGAGGCGCCCGCGGCGCGGGGAGGTTCCTCGCCGGCCAGATGGAAGAGATGGTCCCGCTCGTCGCCGGTGAGCCGCAGAGCCCGTGCCAGCGCGCCCAGCATCTGACGGGAGGGGCGCGGCCCGCGGGCCTGTTCGAGCCGGGTGTAGTAGTCCACGGACATGCCCGCGAGCGCCGCCACCTCCTCGCGGCGCAGGCCGGGGGTGCGGCGCCGGGAGCCGGCCGGGAGCCCCACGTCGGAGGGCTCCAGACGGGCCCGGCCGCGGCGCAGGAAGTCGGCTGTCTCGGATCGGTCCACCACTCCAGGGTGACGCAGGCCACCGGTCTTATCCAGGGACCGCCGGTCCCTGGATCAGGAGGTCTCTCCCGCCCCGCCCGGCACGGGGGGACGGTGGAGGCCGACGAGAGGAACACATCATGCTGACACTGGTGACCGGAACCACCGGCGAGGTCGGACGCCGTTTCGTACCCCGTCTGCTGCGGCAGGCACCCGCCGGCGACCGGGTGAGGATCCTGGTCCGCGACGAGTCCCGGGCGACGGCCCTGGCCGGACTCACCGGCCCGACCGGCCGCGGGCCGGAGATCGCCGTCGGGGACCTGCGCGACTCCGAGACCCTGGGCAAGGCCCTGGCGGGCGTGGACGCTGTGGTGAACATCGCGGCCGCCTTCCGCGGCGTCCCGGACGACGAGGCCTGGGCGGTCAACCGCGACGCCGCGCTGGAACTGGGCCGCGCCGCCGTCTCCGCGGGGGTGCGCAGGTTCGTGCAGGCCAGCACCAATCTGGTGTACGGAACCGGCCGGGGCCGCCCGCTCACCGAGGACGACCCGAGCGTGCCCGGCGGCGAGATGTGGGGTGCCTACCCGGCCTCCAAGGCGGAGGCGGAGCGGGGCCTGCTCGCCCTGGAGGGCGGCATGGAGGTCCGGATCGGCCGCCTGCCCTTCGTGTACGGGGAGGGCGACCCGCATCTCGCCGCCTCGCTGAGGTGGGCCGGGCAGTGGGCCGCCACCCAGCGGCTTCAGATGGTCCACCACGCGGACGTCGCCCAGGGCCTGCTCCGGCTGCTCCAGGCCCCCGGCGTGGGCGGCACCCCGGTCTACAACATCGCCGACGACGCCCCCGTGACCACCGTCGACCTGCACCGGATCAACGGGGTCGAGGTGCCGCCCGCCCTGTACGAGCGCACCGACCCCGACCCCTGGAACGGCATCGTGTCCACCGATCGCATCCGCCACGACCTGGGCTTCCGCCCGGTGTACCCGTCCCTGTGGACGGCCCGCGACGCCGGCGCCCTGTGACCTGCCCGGCGGCCCTCTCCCGGCACCCGTCCGGGGAGCGCCGCCGGTTCAGTCCACCCCCTTGATCCGCACCACCAGCACCGCACCCGCGAGGCCGATCACCGCCGCGACCAGGTACAGGACCCGGTAACCGCCCAGGTAGGTCACGATCGGGGCGGCCAGGACCGGGGCCGCGACCTGGGGAAGAGCGTTGGCGATGTTGATGACGCCGAGGTCCTTGCCGCGGTCGAGGGCCTTGGGCAGCACGTCGGTCATCAGGGCGAAGTCGACGGAGGTGAAGACGCCGAACCCGACGCCGAGGACCGCCGCGGCGGCGATCGCGCCGGGCCAGGTCTGCCAGCAGGCCAGCAATGCCGTGGCCACCGCCATCAGCACGCCGGACCAGATCACGAACGGCTTGCGGCGCCCCAGCCGGTCCGACCACACCCCGCCCACCACGACCGTGGCGAGAAGCGTGATCCCGTTCACGGCGGTGAGGACGAGAACCCCCTGCTCGGGGTCGTCGAGGCGCAGCCTGTCGCGCAGGTAGTAGAGCAGGTACAGCAGCACGAGGGCGTTGCTGAGGTTGATCAGGAAGCGGGTCAGCCAGGCCCACGCCAGGTCGGGGTGCTCGCGCGGGCTCAGCCGGAAGGAGGCGAGGAACTCCCGCCCCGACCAGGGCGGCCGGGCCGACACGGGCAGCCGCAGGTCCTCGTGGCGCAGTACGTACGGCAGGACGCCCACCAGCGTGAACACCGCGCACGCCGCGTACCCGCCGCCGGTGCCCCCGGCCACCGTCGCGAGCCCGGTGCCGCCGACCACGCCGAGGATCTGCGCCGCCCCCAGCCAGCCGCCCACGCTGCCGCGCTGGAGCCGCGGCACCCGGTCGGGCACGGCCGCCGTGACCGCGGCGAACGCGGCGTTCAGGGTGAGCTGGACCAGACACCAGCCCGCCGCCATCGTCCACACGCCCCCCGCGCCCGCGAGGAGCAGCAGGGACAGCGCGCCCCCGGCCGCTCCGGCCACGATCCACGGCGTCCGGCGGCCCCGGCGCGCGGTCGTACGGTCGGACAGCGCGCCGAAGAGCGGGTTGGCGACCAGCGAGACGACCGCGCCCGCACCCGTCACCCAGGCCAGCATCGTCTCCTTGGACATGCCGCTGCCGGGCGCGAAGTCCTCCGCCTGGGAGGCGAGGAGGATCTGCAGCGGGCCGTACCAGCCCACCCAGATCGCCCCGTTGGCGAGCGAGAGCGCGGACGTCCAGCCCCGGCCGACCCGTTCGACGGGCTCGGCGAGCGCGGACAGGGGCGCGACCCGGTCGGCCGCGGTCATCTCTGCGCCCGCAGGGCGTCCCGCAGCCAGCCGTACGAGGCCTTCGGGGTCCGCTCCAGGGTGTCGTAGTCGACATGCACGAGCCCGAAGCGGCGCGCGTACCCCTCCGCCCACTCGAAGTTGTCCATCAACGACCAGACGAAATAGCCGCGTACGTCGACGCCCTGCTCCAACGCCCGGTGCAGCGCCCGGACATGACCGTCCAGGAAGGTGATCCGCTCCTGGTCGTCGATGCCGTCGTAACTGCAGCCGTTCTCGGTGATGACGACGGGCGGGAGCCGGTCGCCGTAGCGCTCGCGGAAGCCGGTGAGCAGCTCCGTGAGCCCCTCGGGCACCACCGCCCAGCCGAAGTCGGTGACCGGGTACCCCTCCAGTTCCTTGACGGTGAAGGGCAGTTCGGCGGGCAGGGTGAGCCCGCCGAACTCGATCTCCGCGCCCTCGGGGGCACCCACCCTGGTCGGCTGGTAGTAGTTGATCCCGTACCAGTCGACCGGCTCGCCGATGATCTTCAGGTCCGCCTCGACGTCGCCGGGCATCAACGCGTCGATGCCGTCGGGGTAGCGGCCCAGCAGGACGGGGTCGGCGAAGAGCCGGTTGAGCAGAAGGTCGTAGAAATCGGCCGCCTCGACGTCCTCGGTGCGGTCCGAGGCCGCCCAGGTCGGGCCGTGCGAGTTGGCGATCCCGATGTCGCCGGCCCCGGCCGCGCGCAGCGCCCGTACGGCGAGACCGTGGGCGAGGAGCTGGTGGTGGGCCACCGGCAGGGCGTCGAACATGAGCTGCTTGCCGGGGGCGTGCGCGCCGAGGGCGTGCCCCAGCAGGGTGTGCTCGGCGGGCTCGTTGAGAGTGATCCACTTCTTGACGCGGTCGCCGAGGCGCTCCGCGACGACCGAGGTGTACGCGGCGAACCGCTCGGCGGTGTCCCGGTCCGCCCAGTCCAGCTCCGCCGGCAGGTCCCAGTGGAAGAGGGTCGGCACGGGGCGTACGCCGGCCGCGCACAGCGCGTCGACCAGGCGGTCGTAGAAGTCGAGACCGCCGGGGGAGTTCACCCGGGGCCAGGAGACGGAGAAGCGGTACGCGTCCACGCCGAGGCCGGCCAGGAGCGCCACGTCCTCGGGGTAGCGGTGGACGTGGTCGCAGGCCACCGCCGCCGTGGAGCCGTCCTTGATGTGACCGGGCCCGGCGGTGAACGTGTCCCACACCGAGGGGGCGCGTTCGTCCACGGCCCCCTCGATCTGATGGGCCGAGGTGGACACGCCCCAGAGGAAGCCGGACGGGAACTGGGGGAGCGGGTTCGTCGCCATGCGCGATCATCTGTACCCGCGGTAACAGAAGTCAACGGGTCGGCGTGAACCCGCGGTCGGCCGTGTTCAGGCTCCCTCCTTCATGTGCCCTCCTTCAGGCACCGCCCTTCAGGCGCCCTCCTTCAAGACCCGGGAGATCAGCTCGCGCTGGCCCTCCGTAAGTGCCGGGTCGGCGGCGTGGACGGTCCTGCCGTCCACGGTGATCTCGTAGTGGAAGCCGTCCGGGACGCCGGCCGGGGGCGTGTCCCGTCCGGCGGCGAGTGCCCGCTCGGCCAGTGCGTGCCACTCGGGGGCGTCGGGCCGTGCCGAGGTGTCCACCTCGGCACGGCGCTCGATGCCCGCGAACCCGCCCGTACGCCGCACTTCGATACGCATGGGGTCCTGTCTAGTACGAGTCGGGCGCCCGGGGCTACGACCCTTTCCGCCGGGCCTAGGCGGACGGCACGCCGACCTGTTCCCAGGCCTTCGTCACCGCCTGCAGTTCCTCCCCCTCGTTGTACCGGGTCCGCGCCGCGGCGAGGGTGAGCCGCGCGAAGTCCGAGAAGAGGGCCTGCTGCGGCAGTTCCCCGCCGGTCAGCACGTCGTACCAGATCTGTCCGGCCCGCTCCCACGCGTGGCCGCCGAGGGCCTGGGCGGCGAGGTAGAAGGCGTGGTTGGGGATGCCGGAGTTGATGTGGACGCCGCCGTTGTCCCGGCCTGTGCGGACGTAGGCGTCCATCGTTCCGGGCTGCGGGTCCTTGCCGAGCACGTCGTCGTCGTAGGCGGTGCCCGGTGCCTTCATGGAGCGCAGGGCGGTGCCGGTGACCCGCGGGGCGAGCAGCCCGGCCCCGATCAGCCAGTCGGCCTCGCCGGCGGTCTGGCCGAGCGTGTACTGCTTGATCAGCGAGCCGAAGACGTCCGACATGGACTCGTTCAGGGCGCCCGGCTGACCGAAGTACGTGAGGTTCGCCGTGTACTGGGTGACGCCGTGCGTCAGCTCGTGGCCGATCACGTCGACCGGGAGGGTGAAGTCGAGGAAGATCTCGCCGTCGCCGTCGCCGAACACCATCTGCTCGCCGTTCCAGAAGGCGTTGTTGTAGCCCTTGTCGAAGTGCACGGTGGCGTCGAGCGGCAGTCCCTCGCCGTTGATCGAGGTGCGTCCGTAGGCGTTCAGATAGAGCTCGAAGGTCGCGCCGAGGCCGGCGTACGCGCGGTTGACGGTGGCGTCCTTGCCGGGCTTGTCGCCCTCGCCGCGGACCTTCTTGCCAGGGAGGTCCTGGCGGTGTCGGGCGTCGTAGATCGTGCGGTGCGGCGCGTGGTCGTCGGCCCCCGCCGGCGCGGCGACGGCGGGCGCGCCGATGACGGTGGTCAGCCGGCGGTGGGTGCGCTCGTACGCGTCGCGCTCCAGGGTCTGGCGCGCGGGACCGGAGAGCGCGGGGTCCTCGTGCCGCGCGAGCTTGTCGAGGACATGGGGCGGAACGATGGTGCAGTGGACGGGCTCGAAGCCCCCGTTGGTCGTCATGCCCGGCACCCTTGCACTGAGTGATGTGTATGTCACTACGTGCAACCATGATTGGTGAAATGCGGAGATAAGGAGCCGGAGATTCCGGCTGGAAGTGGTATGGCGCACTTTTTGTCCTTTTTGGGGCGCGCGATCCCGCATACTGATACAGCCCTCCGCACGGAGCGTGGCTCCGCTAGGCTGCGGAGCATTATGCGTTTCGGGCTGCTTCTTCTTAGCTGCCGCGGCGAGGGCCTGTAGTCGAGGCCGACCCCCTCCCCGCGGAGTCTGGCGTTGCGCCGTCGGCCGTCCTTTCGGACATCCTGAGGAGCCTACGCATCATGGCGGACAGCCAGATCAGCCAGCACGCCCGCATCAACCGTCAGCGGCCCACGTCGATGCCGGTCCACAAGTACGGCCGGTACGACCAGGTCGACATCCCCGACCGCGACTGGCCGAACAACCGGATCACCGTCGCTCCCCGCTGGCTCTCCACGGATCTGCGCGACGGCAACCAGGCCCTGATCGACCCCATGTCGCCCGCGCGCAAGCGCGAGATGTTCGACCTGCTGGTCAAGATGGGCTACAAGGAGATCGAGGTCGGCTTCCCGGCGTCGGGCCAGACGGACTTCGACTTCGTCCGCTCGATCATCGAGGACGAGACCGCGATCCCGGACGACGTGACGATCTCCGTGCTGACCCAGGCCCGCGAGGACCTGATCGAGCGGACCGTCGAGTCGCTGAAGGGCGCCAAGCGCGCCAACGTGCACCTGTACAACGCCACCGCGCCGGTCTTCCGCCGCGTCGTCTTCCGCGGCTCGAAGGACGACATCAAGCAGATCGCCGTCGACGGCACGCGTCTGGTCGTCGAGTACGCGGAGAAACTGCTGGGCCCCGAGACCGAGTTCGGGTACCAGTACAGCCCCGAGATCTTCACCGACACCGAGCTGGACTTCGCCCTGGAGGTCTGTGAGGCGGTCATGGACGTCTGGCAGCCCGGTCCGGGCCGCGAGATCATCCTCAACCTGCCGGCCACGGTGGAGCGTTCGACCCCCTCCACGCACGCGGACCGCTTCGAGTGGATGGGCCGTCACCTGTCCCGCCGCGAGTACGTGTGTCTGTCGATCCACCCGCACAACGACCGCGGCACCGCCGTCGCCGCCGCCGAGCTGGCGCTGATGGCCGGCGCCGACCGCGTCGAGGGCTGCCTGTTCGGGCAGGGCGAGCGCACCGGCAACGTCGACCTGGTCACCCTGGGCATGAACCTGTTCTCGCAGGGCGTCGACCCGCAGATCGACTTCTCCGACATCGACGAGATCCGTCGTACGTGGGAGTACTGCAACCAGATGGAGGTCCACGCGCGCCACCCGTACGTGGGCGATCTGGTCTACACGTCCTTCTCCGGCTCCCACCAGGACGCCATCAAGAAGGGCTTCGACGCCATGGAGGCCGAGGCGGCCGCCAAGGGCGTCACCGTCGACGACATCGAGTGGGCCGTCCCGTACCTGCCCATCGACCCCAAGGACGTCGGCCGTTCCTACGAGGCCGTCATCCGGGTCAACTCGCAGTCGGGCAAGGGCGGTATCGCGTACGTCCTGAAGAACGACCACAAGCTGGACCTGCCGCGCCGGATGCAGATCGAGTTCTCGAAGCTCATCCAGGCGAAGACCGACGCCGAGGGCGGCGAGGTCACGCCGAAGGACATCTGGGCGACCTTCCAGGACGAGTACCTGCCCAACCCCGGCAACCCGTGGGGTCGTATCCAGGTCAGGAACGGCCAGTCCACCACGGACAAGGACGGCGTGGACACGCTGACCGTCGAGGCCACGGTCGACGGCGCCGACACCGTCCTGAGCGGCACCGGCAACGGCCCGATCTCCGCGTTCTTCGACGCCCTGCAGTCCATCGGCATCGACGTCCGCCTGCTGGACTACCAGGAGCACACGATGAGCGAGGGCGCCTCCGCGCAGGCCGCGTCGTACATCGAGTGCGCGATCGGCGACAAGGTCCTGTGGGGAATCGGCATCGACGCGAACACGACACGCGCCTCGCTGAAGGCCGTCGTCTCCGCCGTCAACCGCGCGGCCCGCTGACCCCGTTCACCTGGTTCTTTCCGGCCCCGTCCGCCTTTCGAGGCGGGCGGGGCCCGGTCGTATCCCGGCCAAATCGTGTGCAGGTCACAAGCAGGTCTCGTCCCAGGTACTGACTACACCTCAACAATGTGGCTAACATCACGCCAGCGCGGCGATGTTGCCGCGTGGTTACGGAGGTGTGCGACGTGCTGCCAGGATGGGGACGAAACGGTCGTGCAGTTCAGGTTCCCCGCTTCCTGGGCACCCGTACGGCGTGGAGCACCGTCGGCGACGGCGAGTTCTTCTGCCCCGGCTGCGGCGGCGACCGCAACTACCAGCGGCTCACCGGCCGGCGCCGCTTCACTCTTCTGGGTGTTCCCGTCCTCCCGCGCGGCGAGACGGGGCCCGTCGTCGAGTGCGCGGCCTGCAGCCGCCACTACGGCGCGGACGTCCTCGACCACCCCACCACCACCCGCTTCTCCGCGATGCTCCGCGACGCCGTCCACACCGTCGCCCTCGCGGTCCTCGCGGCGAGCGGTGGCTGCGCCCGCTCCTCCCTGGAGACCGCCGCCGCGACCGTCCGCTCGGCCGGCTTCGACGACTGCACCGAGGACCAGCTCAGCGCCCTCGTCGAGGCCCTCGCCGCCGACACGGGCCGCTTCTTCGGCGAGCCCTGCGGAGCGAGCCTGGCCATAGAGCTCCACGAGGCGCTGGACCCGCTGGCCCCGCACCTCGCCCCGGCGGGCCGCGAGGCGATCCTCCTCCAGGGCGCCCGCATCGCCCTCGCCGACGGCCCCTACACCCCCGCCGAACGCGACGCCCTCGCCACCGTCGGCGCGGCCCTGACGATCTGCTCCGACGACGTGACCCGCCTCCTGGCCACGGCCCGCACACCGTCGTAGACGCCCGCCGCCGCACTACTCCCCAGGGAGTAACGACGGCCCCGGCACACCCGGCGCAGTAGGGCCCGGCTCGCTCCCGCGAGCGACGAAAGGCGTCCGGCGGGCCGGAAGTCTGGAACTCGGTAACCAGACATCCGGACCGAAGGGAGGCCCTGTCCATGGGGGCCGCAGAGACAAGTACGCCGTCGCGGCGGCGGGCCGTGCCGTGGGCGGTGCTCGCGCTGTGGATCGGACTGCTGGCCGTCGTCGGCCCGTTCGCGGCGAAGCTGTCGGACGTGCAGCACGACCGTGCCGTCGACTATCTGCCGTCGAGCGCCGACTCCACGCGGGTCGCGAAGACCGAGGACCGACTGCCCGGAGGCGAGACCACCGAGCTGGTGCTCGTCTACCACCGCGACGGAGGACTCCGGCCGGCCGACCGGGACACCGCGGCCCGCCAGGTCGCCGCGATCACCCGGGCTAACCCGCTCACCGGCACCCCCCGGGCCGTGCCGTCCTCCGACGGCAGCACCCTGATGTATCCGGTCGCCAGCAACGCGCCCGGCACCGACGAGAAGAAGCGCGACGCGTTTGTGAACGACGTCCGCGACGTGGCCCGGGACACCGGCGGGATGAGCGTCGTCGTCGGCGGGCCCGGCGCCCTGGCCACCGACGCGGGCGAGGTCTACAACTCGCTCGGCGGGCCGCTGCTCTACACCACCGTCGCCGTCGTCGCCGTCCTGCTCATCCTCATCTACCGCAGCCCGCTGCTGTGGCTCGTACCGCTCGCCGTCGCGGGCGTCGCGGACTATCTGTCGATGGGCGTCGCCTACGGCCTGCACCAGGCGTTCGGCACGAGCGTCTCCGGCCAGAGCTCGGGCATGATGACGATCCTCGTCTTCGGCGCCGGAACCGACTACGCCCTGCTGATCATCTCCCGCTACCGGGAGGAACTGCGGCGAGTGGAGCGGCCCTACGACGCCATGAAGGAGGCACTGCGCGGCTGCGGGCCCGCCGTGCTCGCCTCCTCCGGGACCGTCGCGGCCGGACTGCTGTGCCTGCTCGCCGCCGACCTCAACAGCAGCCGGGGCATGGGCCCGGCCGGCACGATCGGTGTGCTCTGCGCCCTCCTCGCCATGCTGACCCTGCTGCCCGCCGTCCTCGTCCTGCTCGGCCGGCGGGTGTTCTGGCCGCTCGTCCCCGCCTACGGCAGCGAGCCCCGGCGACGCCGGAGCCTGTTCTCCGCGATGGGGTCCTCGGCCGGCCGCCGGCCGCTCGTCGTCCTGGCGGGCGGAGGCGCCCTGCTCGGGGCGCTCGCCCTCGGCACCCTCAACCTGCCGGGCGCGCTCAAGCAGGAGGACTCCTTCGTCCACCGGCCCGACTCGGTCACCGCGATGGAGACACTCGCCCGCGCCTACCCCGGGCAGGGCACCCAGCCGATCACCGTGATCACCCCCACCGGACGGGCGGACGCCACGCTGTCCGCCGCACGCGGGCACACCGGCGTCGCGAGCGCCGAACGCGGACGCAGTGGCGGAGGCTGGACCGAGATCTCCGTCATCGCCCGCGGCGCCCCGCAGTCGGCGGCCGAGACCGCCACCATCAAGGCCCTGCGGGCGGACCTCGGCGGATCGTACGTCGGCGGCCCCAGCGCCCAGCAGCTCGACCTCCAGGACACGAACGCCCGCGACCGGCTCGTCGTCGTCCCGATCGTGCTCGTCTCGGTGCTGCTGATCCTGATCCTGCTGCTGCGCTCGCTCGTCGCGCCGCTGCTGCTCGTCGCCGCCGTCATCGCGGTGTGGGGCGCGGCCCTCGGCATCGGCGGCCTCGTCTTCGGCCCGCTGTTCGGGTTCGAGGGAACCGATCCCGGCCTCGGCCTGCTGTCCTTCGTGTTCCTGGTCGCCCTCGGCGTCGACTACGGCATCTTCCTCATGCACCGGATGCGGGAGGAATCCCTCGCCGGCGCCGAACCGGCCGCCGCCGCGCTCACCGCGCTGCGCACCACCGGAGGGGTGATCGCCTCGGCCGGCCTCGTCCTCGCGGCCACCTTCGCGGTGCTCACGAACATGGGGCTCCTCCAGCTCGTCGAGCTCGGCTTCGTCATCTCCGTCGGGGTGCTGCTCGACACCTTCCTCGTCCGTACGTACCTGGTGACGAGCGCGAGCGTGGCACTGGGACGGAAGGTGTGGTGGCCGGGCGGCCTCTCCCGCGAGCCGGACCCGGAGAAGGCCGGACGACAGGACCCCGTCCCCGTCGGCTGACCCGCACCCACCGGACGACGGACATCGGGCGCCCCCGCCTCCCGCGGGGGCGCCCCCTCACGGAAGATGAAGCGGTGGACGTCAAACGCATGCTGCACCTCACCGGCTTCGGACACCGGGGCACCACCGACCCGGCGCGGGTCCTGCGCCAGGACGCGCTGCTCGCGGGCGCGCTGCTGCTCCTCGACGTCGCCGTTGCGCTCACCCTGAACACGGACGGCCGCCGGCCGGACGCGCTCGGCTGGAGCCTGCTGGTCGCCGCCCACCTTCCGATGATCTTCCGGCGGCGTGCCCCGCTCGCCGCGTTCCTCGGACTCGTCGCCTGCGTCGCCCCGTACCACGCGCTCGACTTCGACCACAGCGCGCCGCTGCTCGTCTCGATGACCGCGCTGTTCACCGTCGCCGTCACCGGGAGCCCGCTGCGCTCCCTGGTCGTCGGCGGCGGGGTCATCGGCATCATGCTCACGGTCAAGTTCGGGCAGGGTGCCGCCGAGGGCGCCCAGGCGCTGCGGATCACCGGCTGGATCGTCGCGTTCATCGTGCTCGGCGTGTACGTCCGGGTGCACGGGCAGTACTTCGCCTCGGTCGTCGAACGCGCGGAGCGCGCCGAGCGCACCCGCGAGGAGGAGGCCCGCCGCCGGGTCGCCGAGGAGCGGCTGCGCATCGCCCGGGACCTGCACGACCTGCTCGCCCACAGCATCACCCTGATCGGCGTGCAGACCTCCGTCGCCGCGCACGTCCTGGCCGCCGACCCCGGCCGGCTGGACCGTACGGCCGTCGCCAAGGCCCTCGACGACATCTCCGAGACCTGCCGGACCGCGCGCGGCGAGCTGCGGAGCACGCTGGAGGTGCTGCGTGACACCGAGCACGGCGGCGGCGACGGCCGGGGCCCGCTGCCCGGCCTCGACGGCGTGCCCGATCTGGTGGCGGCGGCCCGTTCGGCGGGCACCCGGGTGGAGGCGTCGTCCGTGGTGGGGGCCGACGGTGTTCCCACCGCCGTGGGCGCCGCCGCCTATCGCATCGTCCAGGAGGCGCTGACCAACGCGGTACGGCACGCGGGCCCCGGGGTGGGCGTCCGCGTGGAGCTGGACACGGACGGCTGGGCGCTGCGCGTGCGGGTCACCGACGACGGCATCGGGGACGCGGGCGGCCCGCCCGGCTTCGGTCTGGTGGGGATGCGGGAGCGGGCCCGCAGCGTGGGCGGCACCGTGGAGACCGGGACACGGGAGGAGGGCGGATTCGCGGTGCTGGCCGTCCTGCCCCTGCGCACAGCGCTGCCGGACCAGCGGCCCGACCCCGGCCCCGGCCGTGGATCGGTGCCGGACCGGCGACCCGACCCCGACCTCGGCCGTGGATCGGTGCCGGACCAGCGGCCCGACCCCGGCCCCGACCGTCGATCCGTGCCGGAGCGGCGTCCGGAGCCTCTGTCCGTACGTGACGCCGACGCCGTACGCGACGACCGTCACGCACCCGGGACCGGTCCCGCGGTCGTGGCCGAGCCGGGAGAGGGCGGGCTCCGATGACCATCCGGGTGGTCCTCGCCGACGACCAGAACCTCGTACGGGCCGCGTTCGCCATGCTCGTGGAGTCGGCACGGGACATGGAGGTCGTCGGGCAGGCCGCCACCGGCCGGGAGGCCGTCGAGCTGGCCCGCGCCGCACGCGCCGACCTGGTCGTCATGGACATCCGCATGCCCGACCTGGACGGCATCGAGGCCACCCGGCTCATCGCGGCCGACGAGGACCTCGCCGGGGTCAGGGTGCTCGTGCTCACCACGTACGACACCGACGAACACATCGTGGAGGCGCTGCGCGCGGGCGCCTCCGGCTTCCTGGTGAAGGACACCCGGCCCGCCGAACTCCTCGACGCGATCCGCACCGTGGCCGCCGGGGACGCGCTGCTCTCGCCGGGCCCCACCGCCCGCCTGGTCGCCCGCTTCCTGCGCGCCCCCTCCGTCCCCGCGCTCGCCGCGGGCGGTCCCGAGGGGCTCTCCGAGCGCGAGCGCGAGGTGCTCACCCTCGTCGCACGCGGCCTCAACAACACCGAGATCGCGGCGGCGTTGGGGCTCAGCCCGCTCACCGCGAAGACCCACGTCAGCCGCATCATGGGCAAGCTGGGCGCCCGCGACCGGACCCAGCTCGTCATCGTGGCGTACGAGTCGGGCCTGGTGACCCCCGGAGACACGGGCCGGGCCTGACCGGCGGCGGCCGAGAGCCGGAGCCGGGCCGGGGCCGGGCCCACCCCGGCAGCAGCGGCCGAACGCGTGATCCGAAATGACTGACGTCCCATCAGCATGCCGTGAAAGCACGGGTATTGCCGCGGCACCCTGGGCACATTAGGTTCACCGGGACATCCCACGTCCCACGTCGTTCCATGTCCGACGCCGTCGACGTAGTCCAGGGAGTGTCATGACCAGCATGAGCCGCATGGTCGCGTTCGCCACCGCCGCCGGACTTCTCACCGCCCTCGCCGCCACCGGTCACGCCGCCTCCGCCGCGCCCCGGGGCGCCGGGGACTGCACCTCCTCCGTCCCGTACACCGCGGGCCAGGACGGCTACGACACCTACCGCATCCCGGCGACCGTCACGACCGGAGCCGGCACGCTGCTCGCCTTCGCCGAGGGGCGGCACAGCGGCGCCGGCGACACCGGGAACATCGACGTCGTCCTCAAGCGCTCCTTCGACGGCGGCTGCACCTGGAGCCCGATGCGGGTCGTCGCCTCCGGACACGGCGACACCCGCGGCAACCCGGCGCCGGTGGTGGACCCCGGAACCGGCCGGATCGTGCTGCTCACCTCCTACAACAGCGGTGCGGTCACCGAGGCGCAGATCATGCGCGGCGAGGTCACGGCGGAGCAGAGCCGCCGCGTCTTCGTCCAGACCAGCCGTGACGACGGGCGCCACTTCACCGCCCCGCGGGACATCACCGATCAGACGAAGCTGCCGGGCTGGCGCTGGTACGCCACCGGTCCCGGCCACGCGATCGCCCTGCGCCACGGACCGCACGCGGGACGCCTGGTCGTGCCCGCCAACCACTCCGCCGCCCCGCCCGCCGGGTCCACGGACACCGGCCAGGAGGCCAGGTACTACGGGGCGCACGCGCTCTACAGCGACGACGGCGGACGCACCTGGCGGCTCGGCTTCGTCGACGACTCCTACGACGGGACCGACAACGCCAACGAGAGCTCGGTCGCCGAACTGCCCGACGGCAGGCTCTACTTCACCTCGCGCGACCAGAACGGCACGAGCACGGGCAACCGCCTCGACTCCTACTCAAGCGACGGCGCCGAGACCCTGGACCGCCCCTTCGCCGTCCAGCCCGACCTGAACGACGTCCCCGTCGTCCAGGGCAGTGTCCTCCAGCTCACCGGCCGCTTCGCCCCGCTCCTCTTCTCGGGTCCCTCCGTCCCCACCGTCCGCCGGTCCATGGCCGTCTGGCGCAGCGCGACCGCGGGCGCGGACTTCGACAAGGCGACCACCCTGTCCACGCGGCGAGCCGCCTACTCGGACCTCGTCCAGCTCGGCGCCTCCCGGGTCGGCATCCTCTACGAGACCGGCGACGCGGGACCGTACGAGACCATCGAGTTCCGGCGGCTGCCGCTGAGCGGGCCGCTCGGGTGACGACAGGCTCTGGCTCAGAGCAGTCCCGCCGAGGCCAGGTACTTCCCGACGCGTTCGACCTCGCCCGGCGACAGCGGCACCTGGGGTTCCGCTGTCGCGGCGCAGTCGATGACGCCCCGCAGGGACAGCGCGGCCTTGAAGGCGCCGAGCGCCGAGGAACTGCCGCCCATCCGGGCCGGATCGCCGACGTCCACCAGGCCGAACAGCTCGCACAGCCTCTCCTGTTCCGCCCGCGCCCGCTGCCAGTCGCCCGCCGCGCACAGCTCGTACAGCCGTACGTAGCCCACCGGGTCCACGTTGGCCAGGCCGGGGACCACGCCGTCCGCGCCGAGGGCCAGCGCCGAGTCCACGACCACCTCGGAGCCGGTGAGCGCGGTGAAGCCGCCGGCGCCCGGGCGGGTACGGGCGCCGGTGACGACCGCGCGGAAGGCGCCGAGGTCGCCGCTGGAGTCCTTCAGGCCCGCCAGGACACCGTCGGCGGCGAGTTCGAGGACCAGTTCGGGGCTCAGCTTGGTGTGGACGGAGGCGGGGAGGTCGTACGCGAACAGGGGGAGCGAGGCGCGGGCGGCGACGACACGGAAGTGCCGGGCGATCTCCGCGGGATGGGTGCGGGTGTAGAAGGGGGCCGTGACGACGATCGCGTCCGCGCCCGCGGCACGGGCGGTGCGCACGTGGTCCAGGACGCGGGGCGTCGTCATGTCGATGGCGCCGGCCAGGACCGGGAGCTGACCGGCCACATGCGCCACCGTCGTCTCCACCACCCTTTGGCGCTGCGCGTCCGTCAGATAGGCCACCTCGGACGTCGAGCCGAGGACGAACAGACCGTGCACCCCGGCGTTCACCAGGTGGTCGATCAGCCGGGTGAGCGACGGGACGTCCACCTCGCGGTCCGGTGTCAGGGGCGTGCAGACGGGCGGTACGACACCGGTCAGCGGGGCGGGGAAGGTCATGAAGGCTCCCGGATGTGCTGCTGGAACGGAACGTCGGCCAGGGCGGCGGACTCGGCCTGCGCGACGAGGGTGCGCGTCGACCGGCCCTCCTCGACAGGATGGTGGCACCGGAAGCGGTGGCCGGGTGCCGACGCGGCCGTGAACTCCGGCATCCGGGTCGCGCATTCCGTGTCCGCCTTCCAGCAGCGGGTGCGGAACGGGCAGCCGCTCGGCGGGCGCGTCGCCGAGGGGACGGGCCCGGTCAGCGGGATCGGCTCGACGGGATCCAGCAGGCCCGGGGTCGCCGAGAACAGCGCCCGGGTGTACGGGTGACGCGCGCCGTCGGTGACCTCGCCCGCCGGGGACTCCTCGACGATCCGGCCGAGGTACATCGTGATCACCCGGTCGCTCATCCGGCGCACCGTCTGGATGTCGTGGGACACGAACACCAGTGCCAGGCCGAGGCGTTCCTTCAGGTCCAGCAGGAGATTGAGGATCTGCGCGCGCACCGACACGTCCAGCGCGCTCGTCGGCTCGTCGGCCACCACCAGACCGGGGTCCAGGGCCAGCGCGCGGGCGATCGCCACCCGCTGGCGCTGACCGCCGGAGAGCTGGCCGGGCAGCGCGTCCGCGAGCGCCCGGGGCAGGCCGACCAGGGACATCAGCTCCCGCACCCGGTCGGCCCGTTCGGCCGCGCTGCCGCGCCGGTGCACATCCAGCGGGTCGCGCAGGATCCGGCGCACGGTCAGCCGGCGGTTCAGGGCCGTCGACGGGTCCTGGAAGATCATGCCCGTGCCGGCGCCGACCACCGTGCGCCGCTCGTCCGGTGTCAGGGACCACAGGTCACGGCCGCGGAAGGTCACCGTGCCGGACGTCGGCCGCTGCACCCCCACCAGCACCTTCGCGAGCGTCGACTTGCCGCAGCCCGACTCGCCGACGACGCCGATCGTCTCGCCGGGCGCCACGGCGAGATCGGCGCCCGTCAGCGCGTACACCCGGTCGCGGGTGAACACACCGCCGCTGCGCGCCTTGTGGACGACATGCGCGTCGGAGAGGCGGACGAGCGCGTCCGCAGGGGAGGTGCTCATTTCACGGCCTCGCTCTCCGTCGTCACCAGGTCGACGGCCGGGTGGTGGCAGGCCGCCGTGTGCGTGTGCGCGCCGAGGAGGTCGGGCGCCGTCGCCCGGCACACCTCGTCGGCCATCGGGCACCGGTCGGCGAACCGGCAGCCGGCCGGGAAGTCGGCGGGGGAGGGGACGACTCCCCTGATCTGCGTCATGCGCTCGGCCGCCGACTCCAGGGACAGGACACTGCCCAGCAGCCCGCGCGTGTAGTGGTGGGCCGGGGACTCCACCAGGTCCGCCGTCACCCCCGTCTCGACGATCTGGCCGCCGTACATCACGACCACCCGGTCGGTGACCGCCGAGATCAGCGCCAGGTCGTGCGAGACGAGGACCAGGGCGAAGTCCAGCTCCGCCCGCAGCCGCAGCAGCAGCTCCATGACCTGCGCCTGGACCGTCACGTCGAGAGCCGTCGTCGGTTCGTCCGCGATGATCAGCGCCGGCTCGCGGGACAGCGCCATCGCGATCAGCACCCGCTGGCGCTGGCCGCCGGAGAGCTCGTGGGGGTAACTGCGCAGGGTCCGCTCGGGATCGAGACCGACCAGGGCGAGGAGCTCGGCCGCCGTGCGCCTGCCGCCCCGCCGTATCACCTGCTTGAGCTGCGCCCTGACCGTCATCGCCGGGTTCAGGGACGACAGCGCGTCCTGGTAGACCATCGCCATCTCGTGGCCCAGCAGCCGGCGCCGTACCCGCATCGGCTCGCCGACCAACTGCCGCTGCCGGAACCGGACCTGGCCGCGCACCCGGGCGCCCTTGGGCTCCAGGCCCATCACCGTCAGGGCCGTCAGCGATTTCCCGCAGCCCGACTCGCCCACCAGGCCCAGGACTTCGCCGGGGTACACCTCGAAGCTGATGCCGTCGACGATGTCCACACCGCCGTGCCGGTGGTCGAAGCCGATGGCCAGACGCTCGACGGCGAGAACGGGCTGCCCGTCCGTGACGGGCGGGCGGGCCCGCGCGCGCAGCCGGGCCGCGGCCCGCGCCAGACCGGGCAGTTCGACGACCGTGCCGCTGCCCGGCTCCGGGGCTTCGAGCCGGTCCCCGGCGGGCGGCACCGACACCTCGCGGGCGGCCGGCGCGGCCCACGCGTCGGAGACACCCTCGGAGAGGATGTTCAGCGACAGCACGGTGACCAGCATCAGCAGGCCGGGGAAGACGGTGGCCCACCAGCCGCCGGTCAGCACCATGTTCTTGCCGTCGGCGATGACACTGCCCCAGGACGGGTCCGGGGGCCGTACGCCCGCGCCGATGAAGGACAGCGAGGCCTCGAACACGATCGCCTCGGCGACCTGCACCGTGCAGAACACCAGGACCGGGGCCGCGCAGTTGACGGCCACGTGCCGGAGCACGATGTGCGGGGTACGGGCGCCGATCACCTGCTCGGCGGTGACGTAGTCCTCGCCGTACTGGTCGAGCACGTTCGCCCGCACGACCCGGGCGACGGGCGGGGTGAACAGGAACGCGATCGCGCAGATCAGCACGGTGATGCCGCCGCCGAAGACGGCGACGAGCACGGCGGCGAGCGCGATGCCGGGGAACGCCATCACCACGTCCAGCGCGCGCATCAGCGTCTCGTCGACCGCCTTGCGCGAGGTCGCGGCGAGCGCGCCGAGCAGCGCGCCCACGACCAGGGCGAGCGCGGTGGCGCCGAGCCCGATGGCCAGGGACCAGCGGGCCCCGTACATCAGCCGGCTGAGGATGTCCCGGCCGAGGCTGTCCTGCCCCATCCAGTGGTCCGCCGACGGATGCCCGGTGCCGTCCGTCTGCGGCTGCTGGTCGAGCGGGTCGTGCGGCGCGAGCAGCGGGGCGAACAGCGCCACCACGAGGACCAGGGTCAGGAAGCAGACCGCGATCCTCGACAGCGGCGGCAGTCTGCGCAGGCCGCGCAGCCGGATGCCGGGCCGGGCGAGGGCGAGGGCCAGTTCCTTCCGCGTGAACATCAGGACGCTTCCCTCAGTCGTGGGTTGACCAGCAGATACAGGATGTCGATGACGAGGTTCACGACCACGAAGCCGATGGCCGTGGTCAGCACGACGCCCTGCACGACCGCCGGGTCCCCGTTCTGCACGGCGTCGATCATCAGCTTGCCCATGCCGGGCAGGGAGAAGATCGTCTCGATGACGACCGCCCCGCCCAGCAGATAGCCGACCCGCAGCCCCAGCACGGTGAGCGGGTTCATCAGGGCGTTGCGCAGGACGTTGCGGCCGACGACCACCCGGGGCGGCAGCCCGCTGCCGATCGCGGTGCGTACGTAGTCCTTGTCGAGCTCCTCGACCACGGACGTCCGGACGATCCGGGTGAGCTGGGCGGCGACCGGCAGGGAGAGCGCGAGCGCCGGAAGCGCCATGGTCTTCAGCCAGCCGGTCAGCGAGTCGGCCGGGTTGATGTAGCCGCCGGTCGGGAACCAGCCCTGGTCGACGGCGAGGTACTGGATCATCAGCAGCGCCAGCCAGAACCCCGGTGCGGCGACCCCGGTCAGGGACACCACCCGGATGATCTGGTCGGGCAGCCGGTCGCGGTGGATCGCCGCCGTCACCCCGCCGAGCAGCGCCAGCACCACCGCGATGCCGAGCCCCAGGAAGGTGAGCTGAAGGGTGAGCGGCAGCGCGGTGGTGACCTGTTCGACGACCGGCGCCCTGGTCAGGGCGCTGGTGCCCAGGTCGCCGTGCAGCAGGTCTCCCACGAAGTGGACGTAGCGTACGGGCAGCGGATCGAGCAGCCCGTTCCGCTCTCTGAAGTCGTGCAGTTGCCGCGGGGTCGGGTTGGCGCCCTGGAAGAACGCGGACGCCGGATCGACGTCCGAGAACCGCATCACCAGGAACACGAACAGGACGATCCCGAGCATCAGCGGCACGAGCAGCGCGACGCGGCGCAGCAGGATCCTGACGATGGCGACCACGTACGAACTCCCTTGTCGCCTAGACCCACTTGGCTTGCAGCAGGTTGATGCCCGGATAGGGCTGAGGCCTTATCCCCGCGAGCCGGCGCGGATTCCACGCCGTCATCAGCTCGTTGTGCACGACCGGGTAGAGCACGGCCTGTTCGGCGACGACGTCGATGTAGTCCTGGATCATCGTCTTCTTCTTGTCGGCGTCCGGTTCCTGGGTCGCCCGGTCCATGTCCTTGAAGAGCTGCCTCGCGACGGGGTCGCCGGCCCAGCGGGCGTAGCCCATCCAGAGGTTCTGGGGGCCGTAGTTGTAGTGCATGATCAGGTCGGCGTCGAGGCCGAACTGGTTGGGGTTCGAGGCGGCGGCGACGACCTGGTAGTCCTGCTTCTGGTCCATCTTGGTGAACACGGCCGTGGTCTCCTGCGGGGACAGCGTCGTCCGCACGCCGATCGCGTCCCAGGACGCCTTGACGGTCGGCAGGCAGTCGACGATCCAGCTCACGTTCACCGACAGGATCTCGATCTCCAGCCCCTTGACCCCGGCCTCCTTCAGGAGCCTCTTGGCCTTCTCCGGGTCGTAGGAGTAGACGGTCTTCGCGGGCCGGTAGGAGGGGTTGGCCTCGTTGAGGAAGGAACTCGACGGCTTCCCGTGCCCTTTGAGCGCGACCTCGACCATCTTGCCGGTGTCGATGGCGTAGTGCAGCGCCTGACGGACGCGGACGTCGTCGAACGGCTTGTGCCGGGTGTTGAACATCAGGAACAGGTTGTTCATGCCGGCGCCGCCCTGGACGGTCATGCCGCCCTTGCGGAGCTGAGCGATGTTGGCGTACGGGATGTTGTCGGCGATCTGGGCCCCGGCGCTCGCTCCGGAGATCTTCGCGACGCGCGGCGCGGCGTCCACTATGGTCAGCCAGTTCATCTTCTTGAAGGCGGCCTTGCGCGGCCCGTTGTAGGCGGCGAACGCCTCGAACGTCGTGTTGGACTTCGGGTGGTGCGCGGTCTGCCGGTAGGGGCCCGAACCGACCGCCTTGCCCTTGATCGCGTCGTCCCAGGCGCCCGGCCGCGAGAAGACGTGCTGGGGCATGATCTTCGCCAGGGTGAGCCGGGAGATCCCCTCGGGGAACGGGAACTTGAGGACCAGCTCGACGTTCTGCGCGTCGATCTTGCGCACTTCCTTCAGCCAGGGGGCGAAGAAGCCCTTGGCGAGCGTCTGGGTCTTCGGATCGAGTATCCGGTCGAAGACGAAGACCACGTCGTCGGCGGTCACCGGCTTCCCGTCGTGGAACGTGGCACCGGCGCGCAGCGTGAACTTCCAGGAGGTGCCGGTGAGGTCGGCGGGCACCTGGGTGGCGAGCGCGGCGTAGGGCTCGCGGGAGATCGGGTCGGTGTCGAGCAGGCCCTCGTAGACATGGTTGTTGGCGGCCATGCAGAAGGCGGACGCGGTCTGTGTCGGATCCCAGCTTCCGTCGTTCCCGTAGCCGATCACGGCCGTCAGCGTGGCGTTCTGTCCGCTGCCCGAACCGCCGGTGTCGTTCGTCGACTCCGGCCCGGACGAGCAGGCGCCGAGCGTCGAGGAGAGGGCGGCGGCCGCGCCCAGGGCCCCGGTGTACTTCAGGAACGACCGGCGGTGCGGCGTCGGAGTGGGGTTCACGTCGCGCACGGTTCCTCCAGCAAGGAGTGGTCCAGTTGAACGGTCCGGTGAGGCGGTGGAGCGGTCGGTCGGCCGGCCCGGGACACAGGAGATACGACGTCCTACGTCATGGGGGGCAGCGCGACCATAGGAGGGGGCGCTGAGGGGGTCAAGGGCCCGCACACGAATGGCGTATCTTCCACAGGTGCGACCAATGGCGGTATGAAACAGGGGCAGTTGGCCGAACTTGGCGTTTAATCAGCCCGGAGGTGGAACGTCCGATGTCCAGCGAGCGTACGATGCGGCGCATGCCTGAGGAGACCGGGAACCGGCGCCGGCCCGAGCGCCGGGTGAGCGGCCGGATCCAGCGCGAGGTCATGCAACTGATCCTCGACCAGGGGCTTCCGGCCGGTGCGCCGCTGCCCACCGAGACCGAGCTGATGAGCGATCTCGGCGTGAGCCGCAACTCGGTCCGTGAGGCGCTCAAGGCACTTCAGGCGCTCGACATAGTCGAGATCCGGCACGGCTACGGCACCTATGTGGGTGAGGCGTCCATGACGCCGTTCGTCGACGGACTGACCTTCCGCACGCTCGCCCGTCCGGACGATCCGACCGCGGCACTGGCCGAGATCCTCCAGGTCCGTGAAGTGCTGGAGGAGGGGCTGATAAGCCGGGTGGCCCAGGTGCTGACCGAGGAGGAACTGGACCGGCTCGAAGCCGTCGTCACCGAGATGGAGACGGCGGGCGACGACGGCCGCTCCTTCCCCGAACTCGACAGCCGGTTCCACGAGTTGCTGTACGCCTCGCTCGGCAACCCGCTCGTTCCCCAACTGCTCGGCGCGTTCTGGACCGTCTTCCGGCGGGTCGCCGCGGTGCGCGGCTGGAGCGACGACATCACCCCGGAGGTCACGGCCCGCCGCCACCGCGACATCCTCAGCGCTCTGCGGGTACGGGACGTCGAGGGCGCTCAGCGTGCGATGGCCGACCACTTCCGGGGCATCGAGGCCCGCGCCGCCCAGGGCTCCCGCGGCGTGAGCTGAAGCGGGCCCACGCTCCGAGCCTGCTCTCTCCCCCTCCGGGTCCCGTCGGCACCGGTACCGACCGGTCCGTGCGCCCCGGGTTCGCGCCATCCCGCGGGCGGCGCCGCCCGCGCCCACCCACTCCGGGTTCGCCACCCCCGGCGCGCCCTAGGCTGGACCCGTGCCCGGCATCCAACCCGACTCCTCGCCCGACTCCCCGGCCGACAGCGTTCTCTGGGACGCGGACGGCGCGGGGGTGCTGTCCCTGCCCTCCGGCCGGCTGATCCGGGGGCGGGCGCTGCGCCGGCCGCTTCCGGCCGACGGGAGCCCCGTGCCGACGTACGCCGTGCATCTGCTCGGCGGGCAGCCGCCCCCGGTCCCCTGGGAGGCCCACTGGCTGCGCTGGCCCGACTTCCGGCTGCCCGCCGACCGGGCGGAGGCCCGCGCGGTGCTCACGGAGGCCTGGCGACGGGCGGCCGGCGAGCGCGTCGAGCTCGCCTGCCACGGCGGCCGGGGCCGCACCGGCACGGCCCTGGCCTGCGTCGCCGTCCTCGACGGCGTACCGCCCCGGGAGGCGGTGGGGTACGTACGCCGGCACTACGACCGGCACGCAGTGGAGACACCGTGGCAGCGCGCGTACGTACGCCGCTTCGGCGCACGCGACTGATCCGGCCGGCCCCCGGGGCTCTCCCTAGGGGCGGGTCGCCCGGAAGCGGAGGACGCCGCCGTCCGGGTGCACGGCCACGGACACGTCCGTGAAACCGGCCGCTTCCAGCCGCGCCGGGAGCCCCTCCGGGTCGACGGTGTTCATCGTGTCGCGCACATGCAGCAGCCGGAAGCGCAGGCTCGGCCGGCTGTCGCTGCCCGCGAAGACGCCGCCGGGGCGCAGCACCCGCGCGGCCTCCGCGAAGATGCGGTCCTGGTGGGCGGCAGTGGGCACGTGGTGCAGCATCGTGAAGCAGACGACGGAGTCGAACGAGGCGTCCGGCAGCGGAAGTTCGGCGCCGTCCGCGTGCAGGACGGTGGCCCGTCCGCCCCACTGCCCGGTCAGCAGCCGCGCGGTGTCCGCGTCGATCTCGGCGGCGGTCAGACGGGGCACCGACTCGATCAGGACCCGCAGGTTGGCCCCGTAGCCGGGCCCGATCTCCAGCACGTCGTCGCCCAGCTCCACGCCCTCAAGGGCCCAGGGCAGGATGTGCTCCTTGGTTTTCCGCGCCCAGTTCTCTGAGCTGCAGATTCTGCGGTGCGCTCGGTTCATCGGCATGACAGCGACGCTAGGCGAGCAGGCCCGACGTCCACCACGGGCTACGCTGCCGACCCATGTCGCGATACGGACAGGGGCCGGCCGCGGCGGGCACCGCCATTTTCGTCGGGCACTTCACCATGCCCCGGGGCACCGCCTTCGCCGCGCACACCCATCCCGTCCACCAACTGGCCGTTCCGATACGCGGGTTGCTACGGGTGAGCAGCGAACGGGGTTCCTGGCTGCTGCCGCCGTCCCTCGCCCTGTGGATCCCGGCCGGGCTGCCGCACGTCACCGAGGCCGCGGGCGACGCGGTCATGCACAGCGCCTACGTCGACCCCGGGTGCTGTCCGCAGATCGCGTGGACGGAGCCGACGGCCGTGGCGGTCGGACCCCTCCAGGCCGCCCTCGTCGAGCACTTGGCGGGACCCGGACTCCCCGGCGAGCACCGCTCCCGGGCCGAGGCCGTGCTCCTGGACGTCCTGACACCCGTCCCCGTCACGAGCGTCGCGGTGCGCGTGCCCCGGGACCCGCGGGCCCGCGCCGTCGCCGACGCGCTGAGCGCCGATCCGGCCGACGGGCGCCCGATGTCCGCGTGGGGTGCCGAAGTCGGCGCCGCCGAGCGGACCCTGGCCCGGCTCTTCGTGGCCGAGACGGGCCTGCCCTTCGGCCAGTGGCGCGAACGGCTGCGCATGCAGGCCGCGATGCCGCTCCTCGCCGACGGCCTGGCCCTGGAGACCGTCGCCCGCCGCACCGGTTACGCCTCCGCCAGCTCCTTCGTGGCCGCGTTCCACCGCGTCGTGGGCGTCACGCCCCGCCGGTACTTCCCGCCCCGGCCGTGAACGGCCCGCCGAGGAAGGCGGTCCAGGCGTCCGTGCCGATCAACACCACGGGCCCGTCCGGCACCTTGCTGTCCCGGACGGGGACGAGCCCGGGGACTCCGTCGGCGACTTCGAGGCAGTTGCCGCCCTCGCCGTTGCTGTGACTGCTTTTGCGCCAGCGGGCGTTGCTCAGGTCGTGGCCGCGCATCGTCTGAAGTCCTCCGCCGTCGCCTCGATCAGGGCAAGGGACGCCTCCGGTGACAGTGCGACGGCCCTGAGCAGATCGTAGGTGTGCTGTGCGCGCTTCACCACAGCCGGATCGTCGACGAGCGTTCCCGAAAAGGACGTCTCCGTATAGGCGGTCGGCGGAGCGTCCTCGAACTCCATGAGCCGGAGATCCCCGGTCATGAGCGCGTGCGCCCCGGCCGCGTACGAGATCACCTGGACGGCGGCCCTCCGCTCACGCACCACGCCCACGAGGTGGGCGAGCTGCCCGGACATCGTCGCCGCCCCGCCCACCGGGATGCGCAGCACGCTCGTGCAGCACCGCCCAATACATCGGCCTTGTAGCGTCGGCCAGTACATGGGCCCGCTCGAGCCGGGCGGTCACCTTCTCCTCCACGTACTCGTCGGTGGCGAACGGATTCGCGGCCAGCGTCACGGCCCGCGCATACCCCGCCGTCTGCAAAAGACCCGGCACCAGCGCGGGCGCGAACTCCGCGATCTTCGTTGCCGTCCGCTCCAGTTCGACCACCGCCGCGAAATACCCCGCGTAGCGCTTGTCGTCGATGAGCTTGTGCCACATCCGCTCGAAGAAGCCGTCGCCGCCCGGCAGTGTGTCGATGCGCTGGGCCACGTCCAACTGAGGCTTGCGGATGGCCTGTTCGAACTGGCCGATATAGCCACCGGAGACGAAGACCCGAGCCCCCAGTTCCACTTGCGTGAAACCTGTGTCCTCCCTGCGTCGTTTCAGTTCTGAACCGAAAAACTCCCAGGCGGCCTGCCGCGAACCGTTGGCCATGGGCCAACCCCCTTGCACTGCACCGCGCTTGTAGCGGACGGAACCCTGCCGATTCTAGATGCGGAGCGTCACGATGAAGATGCGAAGCGTGAAATCGACAAGGACCGGTGGGCCGGGTGAAGGAAGAGCGCGCACGAGCACAGGCGTCGACGGACGGGCGACAGCACGGACGACGACAGCACGGACGAACGCACGGACAGACCCACGTACACACGCCGCCTGACGGGCGGCGGGACTCGGCGCACCGCGTCGAAGAGACGGAGGAGACTGTGCAGGACTTACGGACGGTGCTCGCAGGGGTCGAGGTCGCGGCCCGGTTCGCGGCGGCCCCGCGATGAAGGCGGCGCCGCCGCCGACCGGCTCCTGCGCCGTCGACACCCGCACGGGCAGGGTCGGCGTGGTCATGGGGCACGAGGGGCCCTACGTACAGCTCAGACCGCTCGGCGGCGGCAGGGAGTGGGACTGCCGGCCGGAGGCCGTCCGGGAGGCGACCCCGACGGAACGGATCAGCGCGGCGACCGCGTACGCCAACGCCCGCAGCCGCGGCGAGGTGCCGTGACGAGGGTCCCAGGAGCAATGCGGCCCGACCGGGCCGGGCCGCGCGTGCCGTAGGCGAGAATGGGCCGCATGAGTCTGTTCCGCGACGACGGCATCGTGCTGCGCACCCAGAAGCTGGGTGAGGCGGACCGGATCATCACGCTGCTCACGCGTGGTCACGGCCGCGTACGGGCGGTGGCGCGCGGTGTCCGGCGGACCAAGTCGAAGTTCGGGGCGCGCCTCGAACCCTTCTCCCACGTGGACGTGCAGTTCTTCGCGCGGGGCAGTGAACTGATCGGCCGCGGGCTGCCCCTGTGCACACAGAGCGAGACGATCGCTCCGTACGGTGGCGGGATCGTCACCGACTACCCGCGCTACACCGCGGGGACCGCGATGCTGGAGACCGCCGAGCGGTTCACCGATCACGAGGGGGAGCCCGCGGTGCAGCAGTATCTGCTGCTCGTCGGCGGGCTCCGCACCCTCGCCCGGGGCGAGCACGAGCCGCACCTCGTCCTCGACGCCTTCCTGCTGCGCTCCCTCGCGGTCAACGGCTACGCGCCCAGCTTCAGCGACTGTGCCAAATGCGGCATGCCGGGACCGAACCGCTTCTTCTCGGTCGCGGCGGGAGGAACCGTCTGCGTCGACTGCCGGGTGCCCGGCAGCGTCGTACCCTCGCCTCAGGCCCTCGAACTCCTGGGCGCGCTGCTCACGGGAGACTGGGAGACCGCGGACGCGTGCGAGCCGCGGCACGTCCGGGAGGGCAGCGGGCTGGTGTCGGCCTATCTGCACTGGCATCTGGAGCGCGGACTGCGCTCCTTGCGGTACGTGGAGAAGTAGGCGCCGCCCGGGCAGGCCGGGGCGGCGAAGGCGCACGAGCGCGCTTCGGGCGCGCGACAGCGGCAGAGAACAGCAGGCAGAACGAGACGGGCGCCCGGCGCACGCGAGCAAGAAGGAGACGAGAAGCACATGGTCGTACGCGGGATCCTGGGTGGCCGGCGCCGCGATTACAAGGCACCGGAACCGCACCCCTCCGGTGCCCGCGCGCCCAAACTCCCCGGTGAGCTCATCCCGAACCATGTGGCGATCGTCATGGACGGGAACGGCCGCTGGGCCAAGGAGCGCGGGCTGCCGCGCACCGAGGGGCACAAGGTCGGTGCCGAGCGCGTCCTCGACGTGCTCCAGGGCGCGGTCGAGGTCGGCGTCGGCAGCATCTCCCTGTACGCCTTCTCCACCGAGAACTGGAAGCGCTCGCCCGACGAGGTGCGCTTCCTGATGAACTTCAACCGCGACTTCATCCGCAAGACCCGCGACACCCTCGACGGCCTCGGCATCCGGGTGCGCTGGGTGGGCCGGATGCCCAAGCTGTGGAAGTCGGTCGCCAAGGAGCTCCAGGTCGCCCAGGAGCAGACCAAGGACAACGACGCGCTCACGCTGTACTTCTGCATGAACTACGGAGGCCGCGCCGAGATCGCCGACGCGGCGCAGGCGCTGGCCGAGGACGTGAAGGCCGGCCGCCTCGACCCGTCCAAGGTCACCGAGAAGACGCTGCAGAAGTACATGTACTTCCCGGACATGCCGGACGTGGACCTGTTCCTGCGTCCGAGCGGCGAGCAGCGCACCTCCAACTACCTGCTCTGGCAGAGCGCCTACGCCGAGATGGTCTTCCAGGACGTGCTGTGGCCCGACTTCGACCGGCGTGACCTGTGGCGGGCCTGCGTCGAGTACGCGCAGCGCGACCGCCGCTTCGGCGGCGCCGTCCCGAACGAGCAACTGCTCGCCATGGAGCAGGCCATGCGGGGCGACGGCTCTTAACCCCCGCCGCCCGCAGGGTCGTTCGAATCCGGCGTTACGATCACGGCTCATCACCACCGAACTGGGGAGGGGCCGTGGTCGAGGACAAGGGCGCTGCGCAGCAGCAGGAGTCGCCGGAACAGCCGCGGGAGCACGGGGCCGACGCCGTCGAGTTGGAGTACCGGCCGACCGTCGGGGACTTCGCATCGGCGCTGAGGGCTCGCAGAGGGGTCAGCACGTCGGGGCGGCGACAGTACTGGGTGATCGGTTGCGCCGTTGTCGTGGCGGCCGTACAGATGGCGGAGGTGTTGGCCGGACGCGGGGGGTCACTGTTCCTCGGGGTCTGGCTCGCGATCTTCGTGCCGCTCATGCTGCTGTCGCCCTGGCTCATGGCCCGCCAGGTCCTGCGGCTCGCGGAGCGTCAGGGCGTGTTCCGGGTGACCGTCTCGGACGCCGGGGTGACGGTGCGTACGGACAACTCCGTCACGGCGCTCAACTGGGTCATGCAGCCCCGCTACCGGGAGGCGAAGGACGTCTTCGTCATGATCAGCCCCGACAAGAACGCCGTCGGCTTCACCGTGCTGCCCAAGCGCGCCGTGCGCACCCCGGAGGACGTCGACCGGCTGCGGGCGATCCTCGACCACAACCTGACGCGCGTCTGAGTCTTCCGGGGCCCCGACGCGCGTATGCCCCCTGGGGCTCAGCCCTTCGCCGCCGCGCACTCCGCGCACGTACCGAAGATCTCCACCGTGTGCGCCACGTTCACGTAGCCGTGCTCCGCGGCGATGGCCTCCGCCCACTTCTCGACGGCCGGGCCCTCCACCTCCACGGCCTTGCCGCAGACGCGGCAGACGAGGTGGTGGTGGTGCTCGCCGCTGGAGCAGCGCCGGTAGACGGACTCGCCCTCCGAGGTGCGCAGGACGTCGACCTCGCCGGCGTCGGCGAGGGACTGGAGCGTGCGGTAGACGGTGGTGAGCCCCACCGAGTCGCCCTTGTGCTTGAGCATGTCGTGGAGCTCCTGCGCGCTGCGGAACTCGGTCACCTCGTCGAGTGCCGCCGCCACGGCGGCACGCTGCCGGGTGGAGCGGCCCCGGACGGGCGATCCAGCGGTTGTCACCGTTGCCTCCTCGCGTCTGCGCTTGCCCGGCCATTGTGCCAGCCCGGGCAGGGCCCGGTCAGACGCCGACGGCGCTCTCCGGTCCGCGGGTGGCCGGAATCGCGCACTCCGCGGGATCCCCGGCGGCCTGCGCCGCGGCCACGGCCCGGGCCCGGCGCCGTGCCAGCGGTGCCGCGAGCGCCGTCAGCGCGATGAACGCGCCGATCGTCAGCAGCACGATCGTCGAGCCGGGCGGCACATCCTGGTAGAACGACGTCACCGTGCCGCCGATCGTCACGCTCACCCCGATCGCCACCGCGACGGCGAACGTCGCCGCGAAGCTCCGGGTGAGCTGCTGGGCCGCCGCCACCGGCACCACCATCAGCGCGCTCACCAGCAGCAGGCCGACCACGCGCATCGCGACGGTGACCGTGACCGCCGCAGTGACGGCCGTCAGCAGATTCAGGGCCCGCACCGGCAGACCGGTCACCCGCGCGAACTCCTCGTCCTGGCTGACCGCGAACAACTGGCGGCGCAGCCCCAGCGTGACCGCCATGACGAAGGCGCCCAGCAGGCAGATCGCCGTCACGTCGGACGCGCTCACCGTCGACAGCGAGCCGAAGAGATACGAGGTCAGGTTGGCGTTCGAGCCGCCCGGCGAGAGGTTGATGAACATCACGCCGCCCGCCATGCCCCCGTAGAAGAGCATGGCCAGCGCGATGTCCCCGCGCGTCTTTCCGTACCAGCGGATCAGCTCCATGAGGACGGCGCCCAGTACGGAAACGGCCGTCGCCATCCACACCGGCGACGTGTTGAGCAGGAAGCCGAGGCCGACGCCCGTCATCGCCACATGGCCGATGCCGTCGCCCATCAGGGCCTGACGGCGCTGGACGAGGTAGATGCCGACGGCGGGCGCGATGACGCCCACCAGGACGGCGGCGAGCAGCGCCCGCTGCATGAAGGCGTAGTCGAGGATGTCCATCAGCTCAGGAGTCCCGTCCGGATCGGTTCGGCGTCGTGAGCCGCGTGCGGGTGTACGTGGTCGTGGCCGGGCAGGGCGTGCTGGCCGACCGCCTGTGGCGGCGGGCCGTCGTGCAGGACGCAGCCGTCCCGCAGGACGACCGCGCGGTCGATCAGCGGCTCCAGGGGGCCCAGCTCGTGCAGGACGAGCAGCACGGACGTGCCCTGGGCGACCTGGTCGCGCAGGGTGGCGGCCAGCACCTCCTGGCTGGCGAGGTCCACGCCCGCCATCGGCTCGTCCATGATCAGCAGTTCGGGTTCGGAGGCCAGCGCGCGGGCGATGAGGACCCGCTGGTGCTGTCCGCCCGACAGGGCGTTCACGGAGTCCTTGGCGCGGTCCGCCATCCCGACGAGCTCAAGGGCCCGTCGTACGGCCGCGTGATCGGCCTTGCGCAGGATGCCGAAGCGGGCGCGGGACAGCCGGCCCGAGGCGACGATCTCGGTGACCGTCGCCGGCACGCCGCCCGCGGCTGTGGTCCGCTGCGGGACGTAGCCCACCCGGTGCCAGTCGCGGAAGCGGCGGCGCGGAACGCCGAAGATCTCGATCTCACCGGCGCTGACGGTGACCTGGCCGATGACGCTGCGCACGGCGGTCGACTTGCCGGAGCCGTTCGCGCCGAGCAGCGCGACCACCTCTCCACGGCGCACGGTCAGGTCCATGCCGCGCAGGACCGGGCGCGAACCCAGCTCCGCCCGGACACCGCGCAGGGATACGACGGACTCGTTCACGGCGTCCTCCACAGTGATCACTTCGTTCCCAGAGCCGTCTGGAGGGCCTTCAGGTTCGACTGCATGACCTGCATGTAGTCGCTGCCCCTGGACTTGTCGGTGATGCCTTCGAGGGGGTCGAGGACATCCGTCCGCAGCCCCACGTCCCGGGCGATCGTGCCGGCGGTCCTGTCGCTGACGAGCGTCTCGTAGAACACCGTCGTGACGCCGTCGGCCTTCGCCAGGTTCTCCAGGGCCTTCACCCGGTTCGCGCTGGGCTCCGATTCGGGGTCGAGGCCGTTGACGGCCTCCTCGGTGAGCCCGTAGCGCTCGGCCAGGTAGCCGAACGCGGCGTGGGTGGTGATGAAGGTCTTGGTCTTCGTGTTCGCGAGCCCGTCGCGGAAGTCCTTGTCCAGCGCGGTGAACTTCTTCCGCAGCGCGGCCATGTTCTTGTCGTAGTCCGCGGCGTGCTTCGGGTCGGCCTTCTTCAGCGCGGCCGACACGCCCTCGGCGACCTGGCCGAAGCGCACGGGGTCGAGCCAGACGTGCGGGTCGGTGGCGCCGGAGTCCTCGCCCTCGCTGTGGTCGTGCGCGGCGGCGTGCCCGCCGACCTCGTTGCCGTGCTTCTCCAGCGTGGTCAGCGAGGCCGCGTCGACCTTGGTCCGCACCCCGGACTGGGCGACCGCGTCGTCGACGGCCGGCTGGAGGTTCTTGAGGTAGAGGACGGCGTCGGCCTCCTGGAGCCGCGCGGTCTCGCGGGCGCTGATCTCCAGGTCGTGCGGCTCCTGGCCGGGCCGGGTCAGATTGGTGACGCTCACATGCGAGCCGCCGATCTCCTCGGCGAGGTACTGGAGCGGGTAGAACGACGCGACCACGTCGAGTCGGCCGTCGTTGCGGGCGCCGGCCGCCGCGGAACCCGAGCAGGCCGTGAGGGCGCCGAGGCCGAGGGCGATGGCCGCCGCGGCGGCGGACCCCGATATGAGGCGTCGTCGTACGTTCATGACAGTCATTTTCAACAAATCTGGAAACGATTGTCAACAAGCCCTCGTGAGGGTGCCCGCGCGCGCTCCTGCAACGGGTATCAAGTGGATCCAACCGGCAGGAAGCGGCCTAGCGCGGGAACCGATTTGATGCGGGGGTGGGCGACGCCGGTAACCTGAAGCATTCGCTGCCGTCCGTTCGTAATGAAGAGAGCACCGTGGCCGCCGACAAGATCGATTCCATCGTCAGCCTGAGCAAGCGCCGTGGCTTCGTTTTCCCCTGTAGTGAGATCTACGGCGGACAGCGTGCCGCTTGGGACTACGGCCCGCTCGGCGTCGAACTCAAGGAGAACCTGAAGCGCCAGTGGTGGCGCTACATGGTCACGTCGCGCGAGGACGTGGTCGGTCTCGACTCGTCCGTGATCCTGGCCCCCGAGGTGTGGGTCGCCTCCGGTCACGTCGCCACCTTCACGGACCCGCTGACCGAGTGCACCTCGTGCCACAAGCGCTTCCGCGCCGACCACCTGGAGGAGCACTACGAGGCCAAGCACGGCCGCCTCCCGGAGAACGGCCTCGCCGACCTCAACTGCCCCAACTGCGGCAACAAGGGCACGTTCACCGAGCCCAAGCAGTTCTCGGGCCTGCTCTCCACCCACCTCGGCCCGACCCAGGACAGCGGCTCCGTCGCCTACCTGCGCCCCGAGACCGCCCAGGGCATCTTCACCAACTTCGCCCAGGTGCAGACCACCTCGCGCAAGAAGCCCCCGTTCGGCATCGCGCAGATGGGCAAGTCCTTCCGCAACGAGATCACGCCCGGCAACTTCATCTTCCGCACCCGCGAGTTCGAGCAGATGGAGATGGAGTTCTTCGTCAAGCCGGGCGAGGACGAGCAGTGGCAGGAGTACTGGATGGAGCAGCGCTGGAACTGGTACACCGGTCTCGGCCTGCGCGAGGAGAACATGCGGTGGTACGACCACCCGAAGGAGAAGCTCTCCCACTACTCCAAGCGCACCGCCGACATCGAGTACCGCTTCCAGTTCGGCGGCAACGAGTGGGGTGAGCTGGAGGGCGTCGCGAACCGCACCGACTACGACCTCGGCGCGCACTCCAAGGCCTCCGGCCAGGACCTCGCCTACTACGACCAGGAGGCCCAGGAGCGCTGGACCCCCTACGTCATCGAGCCCGCCGCCGGTGTCGGCCGCGCCATGCTCGCCTTCCTGCTCGACGCCTACGTCGAGGACGAGGCCCCGAACGCCAAGGGCAAGATGGAGAAGCGCACGGTGCTGCGCCTCGACCACCGTCTGGCCCCGGTGAAGGTCGCGGTGCTGCCGCTGTCCCGCAACCCGGAGCTGTCCCCGAAGGCCAAGGGTCTCGCCGCCGCGCTGCGCCAGAACTGGAACATCGAGTTCGACGACGCCGGCGCCATCGGCCGCCGCTACCGCCGTCAGGACGAGATCGGCACGCCGTTCTGCGTCACCGTCGACTTCGACACCCTCGACGACAACGCCGTCACGGTGCGCGAGCGCGACTCGATGAAGCAGGAGCGTGTCTCGCTCGACCAGATCGAGGGCTACCTGGCCGCCCGTCTCGTCGGCTGCTGACCCACGCGCTGCACGAAGCCCCCGTTTCCCGGGCAGGGAAGCGGGGGCTTCGCGGTGTCCCGGACCATGGGGTGTCCGGGCGTCCTCTTTCCGGGCCGTCCTTCGTCCGGTGTCCTTCGGCCCGGCGTGCTCAGCGGCCCTGGAGCGCCTTCACGTTGTCGCCGAAGGTCCAGTTCTTCGAGCCGTCCCAGTTGACCGACCACGTCATCAGGCCCTTGAGGGAGGTGCCGTAGTGGCGCCAGGCCTGGGAGACGAGGCCCGGCGTCATGTAACCGCCGCCCGCGCCGGACTGGGCCGGCAGCCCCGGGACCTGCTTGTCGTAGGGGACCTTGATGGTGGTCCCCTGCACTACAAGCCCCTTGTTGAGACAGTCGGTCTGGGCGGTGAAGCCCTGTACGGTGCCCGCGGAGTACGAGTCACCGGAACAGCCGTACATGCTGCCGTTGTAGTACTGCATGTTCAGCCACCACAGCCGCCCGTTGTCCGCGTACTTCTTCACGATGGGCAGGTACGCGCCCCAGATCGAGCCGTACGCGACGCTGCCGCCCGTGACGTAGGCGGTCTCCGGCGCCATCGTCAGCCCGAAGTTCGACGGCATCCGGGACAGCACCCCGTCGATGATCCGGACCAGGTTGGCCTGCGACGCGGAGAGCTGACCGATGCTGCCGCTGCCGACGAGCCCGGTCTCGATGTCGATGTCGATGCCGTCGAAGTTGTACTTCTTCAGGATGGGCACGATCGTCGCGACGAAACGGTCGGCGACCGCGGACGAGCTGAGGTCGATGCCGGCGGCCGCTCCGCCGATGGACAGCAGGATCGTCTGCCCCGACGCCTTGGCCGCGCACATCTCGGCGGGCGTGGCGACCTTCACGCCCGTGTCCATCCCGTCCTCCCACAGCGCGGTGCCGTCCGAGCGGATGACGGGGAACGCCGCGTTGACCACGTTGTAGCCGTGCGCGGCGATACGGGAGTCGGTGATCGGTGTCCACCCGAAGGGCGGGTGCACACCGTTGGCCGCCCCGTCCCAGTTCTCCCAGTAGCCCTGGAGAACCTTTCCGGCGGGACGGGACTTCACGGCGCAGGTGTCCGCGGCGAAGGCGCCGGGCGCAGCCGCGCCGTACAGCGGGACGAGGACGGCCGTGGCCAGTGCCACGACGAGCGGACGCAGTCTCCGGCGCATCATGCGAGGCCTCCCGGTGGGGGTGCGGTGAGGTGTCGTAGGCATGACAGTCGCGCGGTCCAGACCTTTCGTCAAGAGGTCTGGACCAAAGTGGCCGGGGGGTCGCCCTCGGTGCCGCGGTTCAGGCCTCTTTCGGGTCGACCGTCGCCTGGTGCTCCTCGGCCAGGTGTTCCTCCGCCTTCAGCCAGGGCAGGAACTGGGTGTTTTTGCGCCAGCCGCACGTCTCGCATCGGATGGTGCGCTGGACGCCCGCCCGTTGCACGTGGACGGTGTGTTCGCGGCCGTGCTGGTCCCAGCGGCTCACTTTGCTCGCGTTGATCTGAAGCATGACACCTCCTGGTTCTCCCGCTTCGTCTGCGCAGCAAGGAGTGTGCAGCATGGTGAAGATCAACGGGGGTTCTTCGGCGGTGACTTCGGTGGGACCGGGCGCGATCGTGCCCGTGGTCACGACGGGGCGAGGTGCCCCTCGGCGGCCTCGACGGCGGCCGTGGTGACATTGACCTGGTGTTCTATCTGCCGGTCCACCGGTACCCAGGTCGCCGTGAAACTCGCCGAGTAGGCTGCGCACCAGCGTGCCACGAGGGCTTCCAGCTCGGTGCGTTGGGCCACGGTCCCCGGAGCGGGCGCGTACTCCTCGAGGAGGCGCAGCAGCATGGCGGCGGCCCGGAGCGGGGTGCGCCGGGCGAAGCCCTCGATGCTGGCCGTGCGGGCGCGGGAGAGTCCGGGGAGCGGGGTGAACGACGGATGCGCGGGGTCCCAGCTGTCGGCCAACGGGCCGCACACACGCAGCGTTTCGGCCACGGCCCGGCGCATGCTGAAGGCCGGATCGGGGCCGGGGGCCGGGAGATGGGGGCGGGCCCGTTCGTAGTGCCCGCGGACGGTGTGGGCGTAGTCCCGCAGTCGGTCCGCCCAGTGCCGCAGCCGCTGCTCCGGGGCGGGGTGGGGTGCGAGATCGGCGAATCCGGCGGCGGCCCAGACCGGTACCTCGAGCACCGCGGTGACGCCGCCGTGGGCGTGCGGGGCGAGCCAGGTGGAGCGGTGGGCGTTCTCCGGGAAAGCGGTGGGGCGTTCGGGCGCTCCGGGCGGCGGCAGGACGAAGACGCCGGGCGCGCTGGTGGGCCAGTGCAGGGCGTCCAGTGGGGCCCTCTCGACCGGGATGCCGAGCCGTTCCGCGGAGGCGGCGAGGATCTGGTCGAGGCCGGGGACGTCCCGGGTGAGCTGGGCGAAGGTGCCGCCGATGTCCGTGCTGTGCAGGGAGATCTGGATGTAGGGCCGCAGCCTGCGGATGACGTCGAGCAGGGCGCGGCTCTCCGGCAGGAACCGCGGGCGGGGGAGCGCGGGTGCCCATTCGGGCTGTTCGTCCGCGGTCGGGCGGAAGAAGGACCGGTAGTGGCCGAACAGGGTGTCGGCCCGGTGTCCGCCTTCGTTGAGGCGCGCTCCGTCCGGGTCGAGGCACAGCACCAAGTGCCATACGGTGCCGGGCCGTTCGCCGTCCAGTGCCCGGTGGGCCAGCGCCAGGAGGGTGCCCCCGCCGACGTACTCGTTGGGGTGTGCGCCCGCGACCACGAGGGCGTGCCGTGGCCCGTTTCCGACGCTCAGCATCCGCAGGGGGAGGCCGTGCCGGGAGTGGCCGATCGTGCTCAGCCGGCACAGGCCGGGATGCCGGGCGGTCAGGGCCTCGGCGGTGCGGGTGACGTCGGCGGGCGTGGGATAGCTCAGTGTCCGGAATTGCTGTCGTCCCGGGTCCTTCTCCGGTCCAGCGCGCGGATCTTGATCTCGGCCACGGAGTCTCCTCGGATCGTGGATCGTGGATCGCGGGTAGGCCGGACGGAACACCCCGGCCATCGCCGGGCACGCTCCGTTCGACTTCGGTGCGACTCAGTACGACATGAGGCACCACTGGTGTCAACAGCCCCTGAGGGGAAGGCGACAGCCTCATGGCCAGTGCATATGCCGGTGGCCGATCGGGGGGTCGGGCACCGGCCGGCCGGCGCCGCCGGCACGCTCGTCCGGGGCGACCGGTCCGCCCCCCGGACCGACGAGCACCGGCGAGGCCCGCACGAGGAACCCGGTGCCCGGCCGGGCCCTCAGTGGATCGTGCGCGGCAGCCGCAGGCTCAGGGCGGTGGTCAGGGCCACGCCGGCCAACTGGGCCAAGAGGGTCGTCACCAGGGCGTCCCGCATGCCGTGGGACGGGACGAGGGACAGGAACAGGGTGCCGAGGGTGGCGACCCCGACGGCGAGCGCCGCCTGCTGGGTGGTGGCCATGACACCGCTGCCCACGCCGGCCCGCACGGCCGGCACCTCGGAGAGGATGATCCGGATCAGGACGGGGAGCTGGAGCGCCTGGCCCGCCCCGGCGACGGCCGCTCCGGGCAGCAGCTCCACCATCCCGAGGTCCGGCCACGAGCGCCAGGCGGCCAGGGTGATGAGCCCCAGCCCCACCGCCTGGATCAGTCCGCCCGCTGTCACGACCCGCGTCCCGTAGCGGGCGATCAGCCGGGGCCCGCACAGCGAGGTGACGAAGAAGACGACCGCCATGGGAGCGAGGGCCAGCCCCGCCGGGACGGGACCGAGCCCCTCGCCGCGCTGCAGCGCCACCGCGATCACGAACATGAAGCCGCTGAAGCCGATGGAGAACGGCACGATCATGATCAGGCCCCGGCGCAGCGAGGTCAGCTCGAACAGGCTCGGCGGGACCAGAGGGGTGCGGCCGAGCCGGTCCGCACGGCGTTCGACGCGGTAGAAGCCGGCGGCAGCGAGCGGGAACAGCGCCAGGGAGACCCAGGTCCACAGCGGCCAGCCCGCGGCCCGGCCCTCGGTGAGCGGGGCGAGCAGCGCCAGCAGCGCGACCGCGAGCAGGATCGTGCCGGGGGCGTCGATCGGCTCCGGGCGCTGCGAGCGGGTCTCGGGGACGGCACGGCGGGCCAGGACGAGACCGAGCACGACGACGGGCACGTTCACGAGGAACACCGAGCGCCAGCCGGTGCCCGCGATGTCGGCCGCGACCAGCAGCCCGCCGAGGATCTGCCCGGCGACCATGGACAGCCCGGCCGTGGCGCCGTACAGGCCCATCGCCTTGGCGCGGCGGGGCCCGGAGGTCGCCGACTGGATGGTGGCGAGGACCTGCGGCAGCATCGCCGCGGAGGCCGCGCCCTGGGCGACCCGCGCCGCCACGAGGGTCCACGCGGTGGGCGCGAGCCCGCAGGCGAGCGAGGTCAGGCCGAAGGCCGCCATGCCGCCGAGGAAGAGCCGACGGCGCCCGAACAGGTCGCCGAGGCGTCCGCCGATGACGAGCAGGACGGCGTACGCGACCCCGTAGCCGGCGACGACGAGTTCGAGGACGGCCTCACTCGCGTTCAGGTCCTGCCCGATGGTCGGAAGGGCTACGTTGACGATGAAGAAGTCGATCAGGGGCAGCGCCGCGCCGAGCAGCACCGTGAAGAGTCCGAGGCCGCCGAGGCCGGGTGGCGCGGCGGGGGCGCTGACGGTGGTCGTGAGAGTTCCGGTTTCGGTCACGTCCTCCAGACTTCTCCCGTACTCAGACGGGTACCAGAGTCTTCTTATCCTGGTACAAGCGCTACCTGGCAACAGGCTGAGCCGAGCGACAGGCTGGAGGCATGACGACGATGACGCGGGAGACACCCCCCACCCAGGCCCCGCCACAGCCGGCGCCCCCCGGCCCGGAACGGGTCGGGTCCCGCGCGGGTGAGATCCGGCGGCACGAGCTGGCCACCTTCCTGCGCAGCCGCCGCGAACGCATCACCCCCGAGCAGGTGCAGCTGCCCCGTGGGCGTCGGCGGCGCACGCCCGGCCTGCGCCGCGAGGAGGTCGCCCAGCTCTCCGCCGTCGGGGTCACCTGGTACACCTGGTTGGAACAGGCCCGCGACATCCAGGTCTCCGAGCAGGTTCTCGACGCCCTGGCCCGCACCCTGCTGCTGGACACCAGCGAGCGGGCCCACCTCTTCCAGCTCGCCGGAGCGGTCGACCCCACGCCCGCGGCGCAGTGCGCGGTGATCACCCCGGCACTGCGACAGATCCTGACGAAGCTGGAGCCGGTCCCGGCCTGCATCCAGAACAGCCGGTACGACATCCTGGCGTACAACCGCACCTACGCGCGGCTGATGATGCGCGACCTCGGCACGGTCCCGCCCGCCGACCGCAACTGCGTGCTCCTCGCCTACACCAACGCGGAGTGGCGCGAGTCGATCGTCCTGCTCGACGAGACCACGCGGCTGATGGCCGCGAAGCTGCGCGCGTCGATGGCCGGGCACCTGGGGGAGCCCGCCTGGAAGACCCTGCTGAAGCGGCTGCGGGCCGAGTCGGCCGAGTTCCGCGAGAACTGGGACCGGTACGAGGTGGCCGCCACCCGCGGGAAGACGAAGAAGTTCCTGAGTCCCTACGTCGGCCTGGTCACCGTCGATCACACGGACCTGTGGCTCGCCCCCGACCTGGGTGCCCGGATGGTGACGTACCCGCCCCAGGACGAGGAGAGCCGCGAACGGCTGGAGAGGCTGCACGCCATCGCGCTGGAGGCCGAAGCGGAGGCGGGCGCCCGGGACGGGGACCAGGACGGAGACCGGGACCAGGACGGAGACCGGGACCAGGACGGGGACCGAGCCGAAGCGCGGCCCCGGGGGAAGGTGCCGGGAGGGGTCTGACCGGACCCCGCGGCCTGCTCGGCCTCGACCTGTTCGGGCGTGACCTGCTCGGCTGTGACCTGCTCGGGCTCCGCCCGTTCGGTCTCGACCCCGCTCGGGTCCGACTCCGCTCGGCCTCGACCCCGCTCGCCCTCGACCCGCACAGGCCCGCCACCTGACGGCCCCGATCCGCCCTTCCCGTCAGGCGGCGGACGCGTCCTGCGCCCGCACCCCGGCCGCCTCCCGGATCTCCGGGGACTCCAGCAGACGGGCCGTACGCTCGGCCGACGCGCGGGCCCGGCGTCCGCTGCTGAGCCAGCCGAGGACGAGGACGGCGACACCGCAGCCGGTGATGATCCACCAGCCGGGCAGCGAGGCCGCGACGAAGGTCTCCCGGTAGGCGGAGGCCTGGATGCCGGAGGCGAGGGCAGCGCCGATGACCGCGACCCCGAGGGTGCCGCCGATCTGCCGGCTGGTCGAGGCGACGGCGGCGGCGACGCCCGCCTGCGAGCGGGGCATGCCGGAGACGGCGGTGTTGGTGATGGGCGCGTTCACGAAGCCGAAGCCGATGCCGAAGAAGACGTAGGCGATCACGAGCGTGACGTTCGACGTCTCGGCCTCGAACGCCGCGAACAGCACACCGCTCACGGTCATCGCGGCACCGGCGATGAGCAGGGACGGCCGGGGGCCGCGGTTGCCGACCAGGCGCCCCGACACGGGAGCGCAGACGAAGCACAGGAACGCCATGGGCAGCATCCACAGACCCGCGTGCAGGGCGTTCAGACCGCGCACGTTCTGCAGGTACAGCGTCGACAGGAACAGGAAGCCACTGAGGGCGGCGAACGCGCTCACCGCGATGACGGTGGCCCCGCTGAACGGCACCGAGCGGAAGAACCGCAGGTCGATGAGGGGTTCGTCGCGCCGCGGCTCGTACCACAGGAGGCCGAGCAGCGCGGCGAGGGCGATCACACCGAAGGACAGGGTGGGGACGATCCCGGAGGTGGGCGCCTCGATGATCGCGTACGTGAGGGAGCCGAGCAGCGCGATGACGAGGAGCTGGCCGACCGGGTCGGGACGGCGGGCCTTCGGGGCGCGGGACTCGGGGACGAAGCGGAGCGTCAGCAGGAGCGCGGCGAGGCCGACGGGAAGGTTGATCCAGAAGATGGACCGCCAGCCCACGGTGTCGACGAGCAGTCCGCCCACCAGCGGTCCCGCGGCCATGGAGATACCGACCACGGCGCCCCAGACGCCGATCGCGCGGGCCCGCTCGCGCGGGTCCGTGAAGGTGTTGGTGATGATCGACATCGCCACCGGGTTCAGCATCGAGCCGCCGACGGCCTGGACCATCCGGAAGACGATGAGGGTGTCGAGGTTCGGGGCGAGGGAGCAGAGCACCGAGCCGATGGTGAACAGGACCAGGCCCGCCATGAACACCTTGCGCCGGCCGATGCGGTCGGCGGTGGAGCCCGCGAGCATCAGCAGGGAGGCCAGTACCAGGGTGTACGCGTCGATGGTCCACTGCATGCCCGCGACGCTCGCGTGCAGCTCCTGCTGCATCGAGGGCAGGGCGACGTTCAGGATCGTCACGTCGAGGCTCACGATCAGCAGACTCATGCAGCAGATCGCGAGCACCAGCATCCGGCGGCGGTGGCTGAGCTCAGGCATGGCCTCAGCGTACGGCGTTGTCGATAGTGTGTCTAACTAATGACCGCTACATGATCTTTCGCGCGAGCATCCGGCGCGGTACGCCACAATGGGGGAATGCCCACGCCCACGTCCACAGTGGACTCCACGCTGAACTCCTCGCTCTCGATCGGCCCCCACACGGCGCAGCCGCCCGTCGTCCTGGCCCCCATGGCCGGGATCACGAACGCGCCGTTCCGTACGCTGTGCCGCGAGTTCAGCGGTGGCAAGGGCCTCTTCGTCAGCGAGATGATCACCACGCGGGCGCTGGTCGAGCGCAACGAGAAGACCATGCAGCTCATCCACTTCGACGCGACCGAGAAGCCGCGCTCGATCCAGCTCTACGGTGTCGACCCCGCCACCGTCGGCAAGGCCGTCCGCATGATCGCGGAAGAGGGCCTCGCCGACCACATCGACCTCAACTTCGGCTGCCCGGTTCCCAAGGTCACCCGCAAGGGCGGCGGCTCCGCCCTCCCGTACAAGCGCAACCTGCTGCGCGCGATCCTGCGTGAGGCCGTCAGCGGCGCCGGGGACCTGCCCGTCACCATGAAGATGCGCAAGGGCATCGACGACGACCACATCACCTTCCTGGACGCGGGCCGGATCGCGGTCGAGGAGGGCGTGACGGCCATCGCGCTGCACGGCCGTACCGCCGCCCAGCACTACGGCGGCACCGCCGACTGGGACGCCATCGCCCGGCTGAAGGAGCATGTGCCGGAGATCCCCGTCCTCGGCAACGGCGACATCTGGTCGGCGGACGACGCGCTGCGGATGGTGCGCGAGACCGGGTGCGACGGGGTCGTCGTCGGGCGCGGCTGCCTCGGCCGGCCCTGGCTGTTCGGCGACCTGGTGGCCGCCTTCGAGGGCCGCCCCGACGCCTACGCGCGGCCGACGCTCCGCGAGGTCGCGGCCGTCATGGTCCGCCACGCGACGCTCCTCGGCGAGTGGATCGGCGACGAGACGCGCGGTGTCATCGACTTCCGCAAGCACGTCGCCTGGTACCTCAAGGGCTTCTCGGTCGGCTCGGAGATGCGCAAGCGTCTCGCGATCACCTCGTCGCTCGCCGAACTCTCCGACGGGCTGGCCGAGCTGGACCAGGACCAGCCGTGGCCGTCGGGCGCCGACGGACCGCGCGGCCGTACCTCGGGCAACAACCGGGTCGTCCTGCCGGACGGCTGGCTGAAGGACCCCTACGACTGCGCGGGCGTGTCCGAGGACGCCGAACTGGACACCTCCGGCGGCTGATCCGCCGGTGGCCCGGTGCGCGCGCCGCCCGCACGCGCACCGGACCTGCTCCAGGACTCCGGTCCGGGCCCTCTCGGCACCGGACCGGATCTTCTCGGCACCGGGCCCGATCCTCCCGGCACCGGACCACAACGCCTAGGCGCCGCCCACCGCCGCCAGCAGGGCCAGTGGTGCCGCCGCCGAACGGGACTCCCGTACACAGGCGTGCGGGTAGGGCACCGGCTGGGCATGGGTGTCACGGCCGTAGCCCGCGATGACCTCCGGCAGGCGGTGTCCCGCGGCCGTGGCCGCGTCCACGAGTCCGTGGGCGACCGTACGGGCCTCGTCGTGCAGTCCGTACCGCGCCAGCCCCAGGGTGATCAGGGCGTTGTCGTGCGGCCAGACGGAACCGCGGTGGTACGACAGCGGGTGGTACGCGGGCTGGCCCGCGGCGAGCGTGCGCACACCCCAGCCGGAGAAGAAGTCCGGTTCGAGGAGCCGCCGGCCGACCAGTTCGCCGTACTCCTTGTCCAGCAGGCCGGACCACAGCAGATGCCCCGCGTCCGAGGCGAGCGCGTCGACATGCCGGCCGTCGCCGTCCAACGCCAGGGCGGGGAAGGCGTGTTCGCTCATCCAGAAGTCCCGCTGGAAACGGTCGCGCAGGTCGGCGGCGGCCTGTTCCAGGAGCGCCGCGTAGACCTCGTCGTCCCAGACCGTGCGGGCCAGTTGGGCGGTGCGGCGCAGCGCGTCGTACGCGTATCCCTGCGCGCCCGCCGCCATCACCGGCCCGCTGGGGCGGCTGCCGTCGGCCGAACAGATGGCGCCGGGGGAGTCCTTCCAGTTCTGGTTCGCGAGACCGCCGCCGTCCGCGCGATAGACGAGATAGCCGCGTGAGGTCAGCCCGCCGTGGTCCAGCATCCAGCCGATCGCCGCACGGGCGTTGGGCTCCAGACGGCGGGCCAGAGTCACATCGCCGGTCTGCTCGGTGTAGGCGCCGAGCAGCACCAGGAACAGCGGCGTCGCGTCCACCGAACCGTAGTACCGCCCGTACGGCACCTGCCCGAAGTGCGCCAGCTCGCCGTGCCGCACCTCGTGCACGATCTTGCCGGGCTGGGCGACCGCGCCCGCCCCCACCTCGACCGCCTGGGTGGCGGCCAGCGCGGGCAGCGTGGCGGCGGCGAGCTGCGGCCGGTAGGGCAGGGCGAAGAGCGAGGTGAGCAGGGCGTCGCGGCCCAGCAGGGTGAGGAACCAGGGGACCCCGGCCGCGGGCACCCGCAGCTCCTCGCCGTCCGGGCCCGTCGCCGGAACCTGGAGGACGGCCAGGTCGGACAGGCCGCGCGCACAGGCCGCGGCCAGCTCCGGCCAGCCGGTCGGGAACGGCACCCCCCGCGCGAACTCGTCCTCCAGAGCGAGGAGTCGCGCGCCCGCCGCGGCGGGCGAGGCGGGAACGCGCGGCTCGTGCGCGGCGCCGTGCGGACGGGCCGCGACGCGCAGCGCCAGTTCCGCCGAGCCGTGCGGTTCGAGGTCGAGGGTCCAGACGAGCCGCCGCGCGCCCGTGCCCGTCTCCTCCACGCCGTCCGGCGCGGGCTCGGAGGTGACCGTCGTACGGGACCGCCACTCGCCGCGCCGGTAGCTGAACTCCACTCCGTCGTCCAGGACTTGGCGCTGACGTACGACGCCCGTCTTGGCGTACGTGCGGTGGTCGGAACGCAGTTCGAACTGATCCGTGAAGTCGGCGTCGGCGGTGACTGCGATCCGGACCGTGGTGGCGGTCGGACGGTTGCTGGTGACGCGCAGCGCCTCCACGAACGAGCCCTCGGCGACGGCCTGTTCACGGAAGAGCGTGTAGGCGGGCGGTTCGTTGCGGCCGCCGCGCGGCACCAGGACGCAGCGTGCCGTGTCGCCGTCCGCGACCGGCGTGAGCGCCTCGGGCACCGCGCCGTCCACCGTGAGCTGCCAGCGGCTGAGGTGCCGGGCGTCCCGTACGAACAACCCGTCCGGAGAGCTGCCGCCCCGCACTCCGCTGATGTCCCCGCCGTCGCCCACGGCGGCGAACGTTCCACCGTGCACGAGCAGATGATGCCGGTCCGTCATCCCCGGTCCCCTCCCTTGGCGTCCGCCCCGAAATCGAATGTGCGCTGTCCCGCACCGCCGGCGCCGGTGCCCGGTGCCGTGTCGGTCAACGCGTCGCGCCCCTGCGGGGACACGACCGGTGCCGCCCCGGAGGGCTCGTGCAGCAGATCGAGCGTCAGCGCCGCCGTCCAGCTGAAACCGAGCGCTCCGCAGGCCTCGCCGGTGAACGGGTCCACGTACTCCGCGAACCCGGACTCACCGGCGGTGTCCAGCAGGGCGGTCCGCAGGGCGTCCGCCCGTCCGTGCTCCCCGTGCAGCCGCAGCCCGCGCTCCAGCAGCCAGTTGGTGTTGAACCAGGCGGGCCCCCGCCAGTAGCGGTGCGGATCGAACGCCTCGCCGGTCAGGTCGTAGCTCGGCACGAGCCGTGCCGCCCCGCCGAGGCCGAAACGCGGCCCGCTCGCGGTCCGTACGAGCGTGGCGGCGATGTCGCGCGGCAGCGCGGGCAGGATGAGCGGCAGCAGCCCGGCGACACTGCGTTCGCGGATCAGCGCACCACCGCGCCCGCCGCTGCCACGGCCCGCTGAACCTCCGGTCCTGCCGCCGTTTCCGCCGGCCCCGCCGTTTCCTTCGGGGGTGCCGCCGCTCCGCTCGTCGCGACAGAAGAACATGCCCTCCGCCGGGTCCCACAGCCGCTCCACCAGCGCCGCCGTCAGCCGTTCCGCGCGCGCGTGCCGGGCCGTCCCCGTCGCGCCCAGCTCCCGCGCGATCTCGGCCAGCGCGTGCTCCGAGGCGATCAGCAGGGCGTTGAACAGCGGGTCCTCGACCGCGAACTCGCCGCCGCCGTCGGCGTATCCACGGTCCCGGTAGTCCGCGGCCAGCCGTACGTACCGCCCGTAGTCGAGATCGGTCGGCCGGTCCTCGGGTGCGCCGTGTTCGAGGTCGGCGCGCCGGAAGGAGCGGGCCGGCGCCGGGGTGACGCGACCGAGCGGGGCGTCCCAGCAGGGACTGTTGTCCATGCCCTGCTCCCAGGGATGGACCACGCAGGCCAGACCCCCGCCGCCCAGGTCCCGGCGGTGCAGGAGATAGCGGTGCCAGGCCGCCAGGCGGGGATACATCCGGGAGAGGAACGAGCGGGCCCTGGACAGTCCCGGGTCCGCCCGGTGCACCAGCCACACCGCGAGCGCGTGCACCGGTGGCTGCACGATGCCCGACGTCTGTACCGTGCGCGGGGCGCCCGTGGCGCGCCCGGCGGTGGAGGAGCGCCAGAAGTCGGGGCTCGGGAAGTACGCGTCGAGCGGGACGGAGGGGTTGAACACGATGTGCGGCACACGCCCGTCGGCCCACTGGGCGCCGAGCAGGGTCTCCAGCTCCGTCTGCGCCCGCAGGGGGGACAGATGCCGTAGGCCGATCGCGATGAACGCGGAGTCCCAGGACCACTGGTGCGGATACAGGCCGCGTGAGGGCACCGTGGACGTTCCGGTCCAGTTGCCCTCCAGCACCCGGGAGGCCCTGAGGTGCAGTGATCCTGACGGTCCGCCGGGATCGTATACGGGTGGTCCGCTCCGGACGACGTCGTCCGCGCGGGGCGGGGAGGGCGGGCCGGAGGCATGCGCCGGAGTGCCGGAGCTGCGCACGGGGGTGACGGGTCCCCTGTGCAGGGCTGTGAGCTGGGTTGTGCTGTCCACTCAGGTCTCCCCGAAGACGTCCGGCCGGCCGGTTCGGCAGCATCTGCCGTAGGGTTACGTCTATTTAACACGCAAAACTCAATATGTAATGCAGAGTTGGGGAACGCAAGAGGGTGCGCATGACGGAAAGGCGGGGAGTGACCGTGAAGACCGGGAACCAGGCAAGCGCCGGAGAACTGCTCGAACTGGTGCGCAGCGGACGGGCCACCACGCGTGGAGCGCTCCAGCGGGCCACCGGTCTGTCGCGGGCCACGGTCGGCCATCGCCTGGACCGGCTGTTCCGTGCGGGCTGGCTCCGTGAGGGTGCGGGCGGTCCCGTCGACTCGCCGCTCGGCGGACGCCCCTCCATCACCCTGGAGTTCGACGACGAGCACGCCGTCGTCCTCGCCGCCGACCTCGACACCCGGCACGGCCGCGCCGCCGTCCTCACCCTGACCGGCGAGATCCTCGCCGAGCACGGGGGTCCCCTGGTCGTCGACGACGGACCCGAGGCGGTCCTCGGCGAACTCGGACGCTGGTTCGCCGAGCTGGTCGGGAAGTCCGGCCGGAGCGCCGACGCCGTGTGCGGCATAGGGCTCGCGGTGCCGGGTCCCGTCGACAGCGAGACCGGCCGCGTGGTCCAGCCGCCGATCATGCCCGGCTGGGACGGCTACGACATACGGGGACGGCTGGGCCGCGCCTTCGCCGAGCACGCGGGCACCGGCGCCGCGCGTGTCCCCGTGCTCGTCGACAACGACGCCAACCTCATGGCGTACGGGGAGCAGCGCGCCGGCTATCCGGACTGTTCGGCGTTCGCGCTGGTCAAGGTCTCCACCGGTATCGGCGCGGGCATGGTCGTCGGCGGCACCGTCTACCGGGGCATCGACGGCGGCGCCGGGGACATCGGGCACATCCGGGTGGGCGCCGACGCGCTGTGCCGGTGCGGCTCGTACGGCTGTCTGGCCGCCGTCGCCAGCGGTGGCGCGGTGGCGCGCCGGCTCGCGGAGTCCGGGGTCCCGGCCGCGTCCGGCTCGGACGTGCGCGAGCTGCTGGCGGCCGGGCACCCCGAGGCGACGGCGCTCGCGCGGGAGGCGGGCCGGCGGGTCGGCGACGTCCTGGCCACCGTGGTGACCCTGCTCAACCCGGGGGTGCTGATGATCGCCGGGGATCTGGCCGGCACCCCCTTCCTCACGGGCGTCCGGGAGCTGCTGTACCAGCGGGCGCTGCCGCGTTCCACCGCTCATCTGGACGTGGTGACGTCCCGGCTCGGCGAGCGGGCCGGGCTCGTGGGCGCGGGCGCGCTGGTCGTGGAGCACCTGTACGCGCCGGAGCGGGCCGAGGAACGGCTGGCGGCGCTCGGCGTGTGACCGGGCATCCGTGTGAGCCGTCCGTGTGTCGTGCCCGTATCTCCGTGTGTCGTGCCCGGATCGTGGTCCGCATCATGAAATCTGGCTCCTCCTGGAGGCGTGATTCTCGCCACCCTTGATAAGGGTCACGCTCAGATGAGCGGATCTTGGGCGGGTGCACTTCCCTAAGGGGTGGCACTCAGTGCCACCCTCTGATCGTTCATCGATTAAACTCAGACGTGCCGAACGGCGCTCACCTGAGCGGAATAGGCGCCTTGTGGGGCCTTGATCGTTCAAGAAGTGAAAACATCGGGGCCCGATGACTTGCCAACCCTTGACTTTGGATCTGGTGGCGGACGAGTGGTTACAGGCGCATGACGCGCAAGTGGACGTACCCAGACGCCTTCGATCTGGGTATGTTCCCCGTCGTCAGGGCAGCCACCGCGACGTCGAGGAGTCGAGACTCGTGTCGGAAAACAAAGATCCCCAGGTAGCCGAAAACGGCGTTGGTGGAGCGAAGTTCGTTTATGACTTCACCGAGGGCAACAGGGACCTCAAGGACCTGCTCGGGGGCAAGGGTGCCAACCTCGCCGAAATGACCAACCTGGGTCTCCCCGTCCCGCCCGGCTTCACCATCACCACCGAGGCGTGCAAGACGTACCTCGGCAGTGGCGAGGAGCCGGCGGCACTGCGTGACGAGGTGAGTGCGCACCTCGAGGCCCTCGAAGCCAAGATGGGCAAGAAGCTCGGCCAGGCGGACGACCCCCTGCTCGTCTCCGTCCGCTCCGGGGCCAAGTTCTCCATGCCCGGCATGATGGACACCGTCCTGAACATCGGGCTCTCCGACAAGTCCGTGCTGGGCCTGTCCCGGCAGGCCGGCGACGACCGCTTCGCGTGGGACTCCTACCGCCGCCTCATCCAGATGTTCGGCAAGACGGTCCTCGGCGTGGACGGCGAACTCTTCGAAGAGGCCCTGGACGCGGCGAAGGACCTCAAGAAGGTCACCGTCGACACGGACCTGGAGGCGGCCGACCTCAAGAAGCTCGTCACCAAGTTCAAGAAGATCGTCAAGACCGAGGCCGGCCGGGACTTCCCGCAGGACCCGCGCGAGCAGATGGACCTCGCCATCAAGGCGGTCTTCGAGTCCTGGAACACCGAGCGCGCCAAGCTCTACCGCCGCCAGGAGCGCATTCCGGGCGACCTCGGCACGGCCGTCAACATCTGTTCGATGGTCTTCGGCAACCTCGGCCCCGACTCCGGCACCGGCGTCGCCTTCACCCGCGACCCCGCCTCCGGCCACCAGGGCGTCTACGGCGACTACCTCCAGAACGCCCAGGGCGAGGACGTCGTCGCCGGTATCCGCAACACGGTGCCGCTCGCCGAGCTGGAGTCGATCGACAAGAAGTCGTACGACCAGCTCATGCAGATCATGGAGACCCTGGAGAACCACTACAAGGATCTCTGCGACATCGAGTTCACCATCGAGCGCGGCCAGCTCTGGATGCTCCAGACGCGTGTCGGCAAGCGCACGGCGGGCGCGGCCTTCCGTATCGCCACGCAGCTCGTGGACCAGGGCCTGATCGACGAGGCCGAGGCGCTCCAGCGGGTGACGGGCGCCCAGCTCGCGCAGCTCATGTTCCCGCGCTTCGACGAGGACGCGAAGGTCGCGCAGGTCGGCCGGGGCATCGCCGCGTCGCCGGGCGCCGCGGTCGGCAAGGCGGTCTTCGACTCGTACACCGCGGTGAAGTGGTCCCGCTCCGGCGAGAAGGTCATCCTCGTCCGCCGTGAGACGAACCCCGACGACCTCGACGGCATGATCGCGGCCGAGGGCATCCTCACCTCGCGCGGCGGCAAGACCTCCCACGCGGCCGTCGTCGCGCGCGGCATGGGCAAGACCTGTGTCTGCGGCGCCGAGGAGCTGGAGGTCGACACCAAGCGCCGCCGGATGACCGTGCCCGGCGGGCACGTCGTCGAGGAGGGCGACCTCATCTCGATCGACGGCTCCAGCGGCAAGGTGTACCTCGGTGAGGTCCCCGTCGTCCCGTCCCCGGTCGTCGAGTACTTCGAGGGCCGGATGCACGCCGGAGCCGACGACGCCGACGAGCTGGTCGAGGCCGTCCACCGGATCATGGCCTTCGCCGACCGCAAGCGCAGCCTGCGCGTACGCGCCAACGCCGACAACGCCGAGGACGCGCTGCGGGCCCGCCGCTTCGGCGCCCAGGGCATCGGCCTGTGCCGCACCGAGCACATGTTCCTCGGCGACCGCCGCGAGCTCGTGGAGCGGCTGATCCTCGCGGACACGGACACCGAGCGCGAGGAGTCGCTGAAGGCGCTCCTGCCGCTCCAGAAGCAGGACTTCGTGGACCTGCTCTCGGCGATGGACGGCCTCCCGGTCACCGTCCGTCTGCTGGACCCGCCGCTGCACGAGTTCCTGCCGGACATCACCGAGCTGTCGGTGCGCGTCGCGCTCGCCGAGTCCCGCAAGGACGCCAACGAGAACGACCTGCGCCTGCTCCAGGCAGTGCACCGTCTGCACGAGGCGAACCCGATGCTGGGCCTGCGCGGTGTGCGCCTCGGCCTCGTCATCCCCGGTCTGTTCACCATGCAGGTACGGGCCATCGCGGAGGCGGCCGCCGAGCGCAAGAACGCCAAGGGCGACCCGCGCGCGGAGATCATGATCCCGCTCGTCGGCACGGTCCAGGAGCTGGAGATCGTCCGCGAGGAGGCCGACCAGGTCATCGCGGAGGTCGAGGCGGCCACCGGTGTGCGGCTGAAGCTGGCGATCGGCACGATGATCGAGCTGCCGCGGGCCGCGCTGACGGCCGGCCAGATCGCCGAGGCGGCGGAGTTCTTCTCCTTCGGCACGAACGACCTGACCCAGACGGTGTGGGGCTTCAGCCGCGACGACGTGGAGGCCTCCTTCTTCACGGCGTACCTGGAGAAGGGCATCTTCGGCGTCAGCCCGTTCGAGACGATCGACAGGGACGGCGTCGGCTCCCTGGTGAAGTCCGCGGTGCAGGCGGGCCGCGAGACGCGCCCCGACCTGAAGCTCGGCGTCTGCGGCGAGCACGGCGGAGACCCCGAGTCGGTCCACTTCTTCCACGAGGTGGGACTCGACTACGTCTCCTGCTCCCCGTTCCGCATCCCGGTCGCCCGCCTGGAAGCGGGCCGCGCGGCCTCCACCTCGAAGGGCAGCGACCACCGCTAGCCCGGACGGCGTCAAGACCCCGGAGCCGCCGCCTGTCCCCGACCCTCAAGACCGATGGGCGGCGGCTCCGGCTCACGGAAGGGGCGGCACCCTGTGCGGGGGTGTCGCCCTTTCGTGCATCACCGACGGTGTTGTGGGCGGTTGAGCCTGAGCGCGACAGGTCGACGACTGTGATCATCCGTGTCCGGCCTCCTGGACCACGTCACATCGTGCCCAGCGGCGCGGACACCCGGGCCCGGCCGGCCGCAACCAATTCCGCACCTCGCGGGTCACACCTGTGAAGCACGGCGGGCCGGGACCCTTCCGGCGCACGGGAAGGTCTGGGGCGGATGGCACGAAGATCATGGGTGCGCGCGGTCGCGACAGCGGCGGCGGGCACGCTGGCGCTGGTGGCGGGGGTGTTCGGCACGGGTCCGGCCCGCGCCGACGCGGCGGACGGCGCACGTGGGATGACGGTCCGGTTCGTCGAGCACGAGATCTTCATCGGGACGGAGCCGGCGAACGCGTTCGTGGCCTACCGGTGGAAGGTGGCCGGCGGGGGCGCGGCACACCACGTCCACCTGGCCGTCGACCTGTCCGGAGTGTCCGACTTCGCCGAGCCGGCACCGTCGGAGCACTGCGACGGCAACCTCTGCACGCTGGACCTGGCGTCCGCCACCTCGGACTCCCACGCCATCACGCTGGTGCCGAAGCCCGGTGCGGCCATCGGCAGCAGCGGCACCGTGACCGTCTCCGGCACGGCGTCGGACGCCACCGTCACGGGTGACCACCTCACCCTGACCAACGGCAAGACGCAGCTGAAGGTGAGCGAGTCCGCCGAGCAGCTTGACCAGGTGCCGGGCGACACGCTGACCTTTCCGCTCACCGTGTGGAACACCGGCCGGCTCCCGGCTGCCAAGGGAGTGAGGCTGCGGATCGACACCACCGCCGGGCTGCACTTCCAGAACTCCTGGGCCAACTGCCGCGAGGTGTCCGCGGGCGGCCGTGGGGGGCACATCGTGCACGAGACCCTGTGCGACTTCCCCACCCCGGTGGAGCCCGGCCGGCAGTACGCGTTGTCGTCGCCGCTGCGCGTCAGGGTCGGCGACGAGGCCTGGCGCGACAAGATCTTCTACGACGTCACCGCGCTGACCGGCGCCGCCCCGGCGAACGGCCCCGGGACCCCGCTGACCCTGGTCCCCGACGGCGCGATGCCGCCCGACGGGAACCATGAGCCCTCCTTCACCACCTACGTCGACAGCGTCAACCACGTCGACTTCGCCGTCACCGGGGACACCGTCACCGGGCGGCGCGGCGGTCACGCCACGCTGCACGCCACGGTGGCCGACCATGGGCCGGCGGTGGTGGAGGACCTCCTCGACGACGACATCGGCCTCTCGGTCTTCGTCAAACTGCCGCCGGGCACGAAGGCCACGAAGATCCCGCACAACTGCTACCCGCCGGGCACGGACGGGTCCTACCACGGCCCCCGGATGGGCCTGTCCTCCTACGAGTGCTATTTCGGCGACCCCGTCCCGGGGGACAGACACGTCCTGTCGTTCACCGTCGCGATCGGCCCCCGTACCCCGGCTGTCTCCACGGGCCAGGTCCGCACGCAGGAATTCTTCAAAGGGTTCGACCCCGATGCCTCCAACGACAGCGCGGCGCTGACGCTGCGGCCGGCGCAGGGCGGCTCCGCGGGCGGCCCTTCCGCAGGGTCCGGACCGCTGGCCGACACCGGATTCGGCGGCGGCTGGACCGTCTGGGCGGCCGGCGCGCTGTTGCTGGCCGGTGGTGTGGCCGTAGCACTCTCCCGACGGCCCCGCGGCGGGAACTGACACGTCGTCCGGGGGGTCCCCCGGAGCCGGTGCGCCCTCCTTGTGCCCCCGCGGGCGGCCGAGTTCTGTCAAGGCTTGGTTTCTGTACGGCTGTTGTGCGTCGCCTGAGGGCAACCATCGGTCGCATTCGAATGTCTGAACGGGCATCCCGGAGTCGGCCGCGGGGTCGATCCGGCAGGGGCCGGGTGGCAGGACCCCCTGCTGGCGGCGCAGCACAGACGGAGGACCGTGGACACGCAAGGCGGCAGGAACATCGACCCCGCGGACCAGTGGGTCCTCGAACCGGAGACCGGTGAGTACCGGCTGGAGACAGGAGCCGGTGACGCGCCGGCCGCCACGGTGCCGGCGCAGAGACGGAGCCGCACGCGTCGCGAGGGGGAGGGGCGGCCCGCGCCGGAGCCGGGCCGGGGCAGCCGTCGTCGCGGCGCGGTGAGGTCCCGGAAAGCCGAGCGGTCCACGAAACGGAAGGTCCTGATGTGGACCGCGGGGACGCTGGGGTTCGTGCTGCTGGCGGGCGGTACCGGGGCTTACCTGCTGTACCGGCACCTCAACGGCAACATCAGCACGGTGGACGTCGGCTCCGCGGGCAGCAAGAACGCGACCAGCGACGACGCCGTGAACATCCTGGTCATCGGCTCCGACAGCCGCATAGGTCTGGGCGGGAAGTACGGGGACGCCGGCAGCGTGGGCCACGCCGACACGACGATCCTCTTCCACGTGGCGAAGGACCGGTCGAACGCGACGGCGATGAGCATCCCGCGCGACATGGTCACCGGCATCCCGGACTGTCCGACCAAGCAGAAGGACGGCTCCGTCCGGACGGTCAAGGGGACGCCCAAGGCGACGTACAGTCCGCGCTTCAACGAGAGCCTCGGGCAGGCGGGCCGCGACCCGGGTTGCACCATGCGGACCGTCACCGCGCTCACGGGCCTGCCGGTCGACCACTTCATCCTGGTCAACTTCGAGGCGGTGAAGACCCTCTCCACGGCCGTCGGGGGCGTACCGATCTGCCTCACCCACGCCATCGACGACACGGACGAGCGGGGTCAGGGCTCCCATCTGCGCCTGCCCGCCGGCCCGCACACCGTCCAGGGCGAACAGGCCCTGCAGTTCGTCAGGACCCGTCACTCGCTGAAGAACGGCAGCGACCTCGACCGCATCGACCTTCAGAAGCAGTTCCTGAGTTCGATGATCCGCCGGATGAAGTCCGGCAACACCCTCACCGATCCGGGGAAGCTTTTCAAGCTGGCGAACGCGGCCACCAAGTCGCTCACGGTGGACACCGGGATCGGCGGTGTCGACAAACTCACCGCCCTCGCCAAGGACCTCAACCAGGTCGATCCCGAGCACATCACCTTCACGACGCTGCCGGTCGTCGACAACCCGGCCGAGGGGAAGAACCACCGGACCGTCGTGGTCGACGGGACCCGGGCGCCCACGCTGTTCTCGGCGCTCAAGAACGACGTCTCGCTGACCGAGGTCCCGAAGAAGCCCGAAGCCTCCGACGCCAGGCTGAAGGGCCCCAAGGCGGACCCGTCGCGGATCGGGGTCACCGTCTACAACGGGGGCGGCCCCCAGGGCTCCGCGCAGACCACCCTGGACTGGCTGCGGAACACCAAGGGCGTCGCCCACTCCACCAACGGCGGCAACGCCCCCGGCGCGCGGCAGGAGCGTACGACCCTGGCCTACGGTCCCGACCAGGCGGACCAGGCACGGGCCCTCGCCGCGATGATGGGCCTGTCCGCCTCGGCGCTGCACCCCGGTACGGACGGCTCACCGGCCGGCACCGACATGATCCTGACCCTCGGGGGCGACTTCAAGGGCCCCGGAGTGCCCGTCACCGGCCCGGCGAAGCCCCCGGTCGACGTCCCGCAGTCACACGCCGACAAGAACGAGTGCGTCGGATGACGGCCGGCGGACACGCGCGCCGCGCCCGGGGCTGACGGGGGCCGAACGGGGTAGCTCCGCGTGCACCGGGTCGTCGCGGGTTCCAGCCTGGGTCCATGAGCATCCGTCCCTGGGTCGTCGTCGAGCCGCCGGACAGCCGTGGGCTGCGGCGGGTCGTCGTCGGCGGAGAGACGGTGGGCCATGCCTGGTCGGCGGCCGGACTGCGCAGGATCCTCCGGCGCCTCGGTCACCCGGAGGGCCTGGATCTGGAGGATCGGGCGATCCTCTGCTGGCGTGGAGGCGACAGCGGGACGTGGCCCGACCGCGCGGGGAGGCGGCACGCGGTCACCGTGCTCATGGTGGTCGGGCTGCTCGCGTCCATGGCCCTCGGCGTGGCCGTCGGGTGGCCGGACGCCTTCGGGGCCCTGACCTTCGCGCAGCGGATCAACGGGGTCCTGTTCATCCTGTCGGGCGCGGTGCTGGGCGCGGCGGCCGTCGCGGCACTCGACTACGGGGGGAAACGGCAGTTCCGTGCCTCCGGGGCGATCGTCCTGCTCGGCGTGCTCGTCGCGCTGGCCACCGACAGCGTGCTGCTGTTCATGTGGTTCCAGGAGACGGAGTTCACGCCTTATGTACCGGTTTTCATGCTCCTTTGGTGCTGGTCTCTGTGGGCCCTGTGCCTTCTTGTGCGGAACAGGTCGTGGAAGGAAGTCCCGCAGCCCAGGAGGTTCGCGGCCGGGGTGGCTGCCACGGCGCTCCTGACCCTCCTCAGCCTGGCGTACTCGACGATGTACCAGCCCGCGGCGGCCCCGATGCACCTCACTCTGAAGGCGGAGTTCGGGCGGTCTCGGGTGGATCGTTCGCTCGGGTTTCTTCAGGTCCCACTGACGCTTTACATGAAGAACACCGGAGGGATTCCGGTGTACATCCTGAATGACAGCTACAGAGTCTCCGGCAGAGCTGCTGTGTACTCCAGGAACCCTGCCGACCGTGACCTCATGCGGGACTGGCGCGAGAGTTCGGGGCAACGGGGAGAAGACTCGGGAGAAGCGGAGCTCTATGTCCGTAAACTCAGGTACACCACGATCAGCAGCGGGCATTTCTACGGCCCGGGCAGCCGGCTCGAAATCGGGGAGGAATACCATCGCAAGCATGTGGTCCAGCTTCCCAAGGACGCCAAGTACGACATCCTGAGCATCGACCTGACGATCTCGTACATGAGGAAGGACCGAGGGAAGCTCGGCGTGGAGGATTTCAGAATTCCCCACTATTCATGGGACGAGCATGCCGGGCGATACTACTGCCCCCCGGAACAGGGGTGTTTTCCGCAGATCATTTACCACGGGAGAGTGCGGCACAACGACAACCTTGTGAATCTGACGCGCAAGCCGCGCTATGTGACGGCGATCTGGTCCCCGAGACTCGACCCCGAGTCGTTCATTTCCCCGTTCGATTTCAAAGGGGAGACGAATCTGACGCAGGAGGCGAAGAGGGAGCTGGAAAGATACGGGGTCGCGAAGGCGCACATGAGTTACGAGGTCTCCCTCGCGGAGCTGCTGGCTCCGCCCCCCGTCGTGCTGCCGCCGGGTTATTCGAGCCAGGTACCGACGGCGACCCCGTAGTCCTCGTCGAGGTAAGCGGCGGTCGACCGGCAGTAGGAGGCCCGCTCGCCGATGGTGGACCACAGATCTTCCCTCGGAACGACCTTGGCGAGTTCGGTGACGAGCGGTGCGATCCTGATCGGTGCGTGGACGTTCTTGTTGTTCTGCAACTCCGCGAGGACGTCGAGCAGGACGTTGCTCTTTTCCTTGGACTTCCAGAAGTCCTTGACTCCGTCCGGGCGCCAACTGCCGGGAACCAGGTCCTTCAGCTCCTCGGGGAGTTCGTCCCCGGCCGACGACTGGAATATGGCGGTGGTGCAGGTCTCGGCCGCCTTGCCGAGAGGATCCTCCGGCCGTCCCTGGGCCGAGGCCGCCTCCTCCTGCTTGTCGCTGATGCGAGCGGACCGGTCCCGCATGTCCTTCTCGGCTTCGGCCCGGTCCTTCGACGAGGACTCGGGACTGTTGAACACCTGCAGCTTCTCGTTCTGCTCGGACACGAGCTGAACGAGCTCGTTCCGGTACTTCGGAGGCATTGCCGCGGCCGCACTCGCCGGGGACGTGTCCGGGGTGGTGGCGGCGTCTGCCTGCGCGACGCCCATGTGCTCCTCGAACCCCCGGAGCGAGGCCGTCTGGTGGTCGCCCGTGACCGCGCTGCTCAGCCCGTCCGTGATCGTCAGCAGCTTTTCCCGCAGCTCCGCCGGTGTCCGGGAGTCGCAGATCATGTCCAGCGCGGAGGTCGTGCGCTTCATGACCAAGAGAACAGAGGACCGCGTCCCGGACGGCACCTGCGCGTCGTATCCCACCTTCAGCGCGGAGGACACCTGCTTCACGAGTGCGGTGAGCTGTTTCCGGAGCTGCGGAGACGTGCTGTCGTCACCGGTGGCCGACAGCGCGATGGTCAGATGCTCGACGCTCTCGATGACCCCCTGGCGGTCCCGCAGCGACGTCTCGGGGTCCTTGACCGCTTCGAGCGTGGTGGTCAGTTCGTCGACAGTCGGAGCGAGCTCCTCGGGAACGTCTCCCCTCGTCGCGTTCAGACGCGTCACGGTGCCATCGATCTGTTTCCTTTGATCCGTGAGGGGGTCGGTGTCCTCGCCCTGCTCCGTGTCACCGGAACCCGGCGGCTGTGACGACTGGTCAGAACTCGGTGTGTGCTCCTGATCCGACGACGCACCACTCGGTGGGGAGGTGGTGCCGCTGGGCGTAGGTGTGCCGGTCGGTGTGGGGGTCGTAGCGCTGGGCGTAGGCGTGTCGCTCGGCGTCGACGAGGGAGGCGGACTGTCCCCCGGTGAAGGAGGAGGTGATGTCTCGACTGCCGACGACCTGCTCGCACCAGGGGGCTGAAGCCCTGCTATCGCACTTGTCAGACCGGCTGGAAATGCGAGTGTCGCGGCCAAGAAGGATGCGTTGACGCTGTGGACGGCACGTCGCCTGGAGGTTCTGGCCATGGTGGTTCCAGTTGCGCTTCGTGGGGTTCTGGTTTCATCCGTTGCGGACCGGGCCCACATATCCACTGTTCACCCGGTCGTTGCACCCCGCAACGCGGGCGCCGGGCCCGGTGTTGCCCTTCGGAGTGCGGGGACTTCGAAAGCGGTCGGGGCGGACCCGCGGTACGGGATCCGGAGGGGTGTGCGCCGGGCGGAGCGGCGTCCGTAGGCTGGGGCCGACGGCGCAGCAGTGGGAGGAGCGGGGCATGGGTGGCTGGGGTGCGAAGGACATAACCGGGCAGCGGGGGAGGGTCGCCGTTGTCACCGGGGCCAACAGCGGGCTCGGTCTCGTCACCGCGCGCGAACTGGCGCGCCACGGGGCCCGGGTGGTCCTCGCCTGCCGCAGCGAGGCGCGCGGCAGGGCGGCGGCCGAGCGGATAGCCGTAGAGGTTCCCGGCGCCGAGGTCGAGGTCGGCCGGCTCGACCTCGGGGACCTCGCGTCCGTACGGGAGTTCGCGGACTCCTTCTCCTACGACCGCCTCGACCTGCTCGTGAACAACGCGGGCGTGATGGCGCTGCCGCAGGGGACGACGGCGGACGGGTTCGAGACGCAGATCGGCGTCAATCACCTGGGGCACTTCGCGCTCACCGGGCTGCTGTTCCCGGCGATCGCGACGACCCCCGGCGCGCGGATCGTCACCGTGTCGAGCATGATGCACGTCCTGGCGGACCCCGATCCCGACGACCTCGACGGCGAGAGGGGGACCTACCGCAAGTGGATCGCCTACGGCCGCTCCAAGAGCGCCAATCTCCTCTTCACGCACGAGCTCGCGCGGCGGCTGTCCGCCATCGGGTCCGATGTCGTCGCGGCCGCGGCGCACCCCGGGTACGCCTCCACCAACCTGCAGACCGCCGGGCCCCGGCTCGAGGGGCGCAAGGGCGCCGAGCGGCTGATGGAGATCGGCAACCGCGTCCTCGGACAGAGCGCCGAGGCCGGGGCGCTGCCGACGCTGTACGCGGCCACCGCGCCCGGCGTACGGCCCGACACCTTCGTCGGACCGTCCTTCGCGATGTGGCGCGGCTCGCCCTCGACGTCCTGGCGGGCCGGCCGGACCCGCGACGACACCCGCGCGGAGCTGCTCTGGGCCGCCTCGGAGCGGCTCACGGGTGTCGTCTACGAGGGTCTCAAGGGCTGACGGCCGCACACCCCGGGTCCGGACGCGCGTCGCGGGCCCGGCCGGCACTCCGGAGCGAGGTGCCGGACCGGCCGGTCAGGCGGCCCGCACCTCGTACGTCGCCACCTGTACCTCCTCGTCGTCCAGGCACCGCCCGGACTCCAGGTCGAAGCGCTGCTTGAGGAGCGGGGAGGCGACGAACGGGCGGCCCCGGTGGGTGCCGGTCAGACCGCGGGAGAGCACCGCGGCCCCGCTGAACGGATCACGGTTGTCGATCGCGTACGCCCGTCCCGCTCGGTCGGTGAACAGGGCGACCTGGCGGCCGTCCGGGAGGAGAGCGGCGACTCCCCGGCCCGGAGTCAGCAGGGACAGCTCGCAGACCGTGAACCAGTCGTCCTCCAGCAGGAGCTGGAGCGTGAGGGCCGTCGCCGGCCGGGTCGTCTCGGGGGCCAGGGTCATCGCTGGGCACTTCCTTCCAGAGCCTCAAGGGGGCGGTGTCCGATGGTCAGCAGGGGCAGGTCGGGCTTGATCTGGTCGCGCTCGGGGACGAAGCCGACGACCGGGTCCGGGGTGTCGGGGGCGTTCACGAAGGACACGAACCGGCCCAGCTTCTCCGGGTCGTTGATGGTCTCGGCCCACTCGTCCCGGTAGTTGGCGACATGCGCGGTCATCAGCGACTCCAGCTCCTCGCAGATGCCGAGCGAGTCCTCCACGACCACCTCGCGGACATGGTCGAGACCGCCGGGAATCCGCTCCAGCCAGGTCGAGGTGCGCTCCAGACGGTCCGCGGTGCGGATGTAGAACATCAGGAACCGGTCGATGAGACGGACCAGTTCGGCGTCGGACAGGTCCTGCGCCAGCAGGTCCGCGTGGCGCGGGGTCGCGCCGCCGTTGCCGCCGACGTACAGGTTCCAGCCGTTGGAGGTGGCGATGATGCCGAAGTCCTTCGACTGGGCCTCGGCGCACTCGCGGGCACAGCCCGACACCGCCGACTTCAGCTTGTGCGGGGACCGCAGACCCCGGTAGCGCAGCTCCAGGTCGATCGCCATCCGGACCGAGTCCTGCACGCCGTACCGGCACCAGGTCTGCCCGACGCAGGACTTCACCGTCCGCAGCGACTTCCCGTACGCGTGCCCGGACTCGAAGCCGGCGTCCACCAGCCGCGCCCAGATCAGAGGGAGTTGCTCCACCCGCGCACCGAACAGGTCGATCCGCTGACCACCGGTGATCTTCGTGTAGAGCCCGAAGTCCCGTGCCACCTCGCCGATCACGATGAGCTTCTCGGGAGTGATCTCGCCGCCGGGGATGCGCGGCACGATCGAGTACGAGCCGTTCTTCTGGAGGTTGGCGAGGAAGTGGTCGTTGGTGTCCTGGAGCGCGGCCTGTTCGCCCTCCAGGACGTAGCCGTCGGCGCCGATCGTGGGCGCGAGGGAGGCGATGACCGAGCCGACGGCGGGCTTGCAGACCTCGCAGCCGTCACCGCCCCGGGCGTCCGCACGGCCGTACCGGTCCAGCAGCGTCCGGTACGAGGTGATCCTGAGCGCCAGGACGATCTCGTACAGCTCCTCGCGGGTCTGCCCGAAGCAGCCGCACAGGCCCTTGTCGACCTCGACGCCGCTCGCCTCCAGCTCGGCGGTGACGAGCTGGCCGAGCACCTTGACGCAACTGCCGCAGCCCGTACCGGCCTTGGTGCACTTCTTGACCTCGGGAACGGTGGTGCAGGAGTGCTCGGTCACCGCGCCGCGGATCGCGCCCTTGGTGACGTTGTGGCAGGAGCAGATCACCGCCTCGTCCGGCAGCGCGGAGGGACCGAGCTGCACCGGGGCGCCCGCGCCCGCGGGCAGGACCAGGGACTCGGGGGACACCGGAGGGACCGAGCCGGTGAACGCGCGCAGCGTGCCGTACGCCTCTGCGTCGCCGACCAGGATGCCGCCGAGCAGCGTGCCGTCCCGGCCGATGACCAGCTTCTTGTACAGGCCCGCTCGGGAGTCGGAGTAGACGACGTCCAGGCAGTCCTCGGTGGTGCCGTGCGCGTCGCCGAAGGACGCCACGTCGACACCCAGCAGCTTGAGCTTGGTGGACAGGTCCGCGCCCGTGAACGCCTTCTCGTCCTCGGCGATGGTCGCCGCGGCCGTCTCCGCCTGCTCGTAGCCCGGCGCCACCAGGCCGTACACCCGGCCGTCCGCCGCCAGCGCGCACTCGCCGATCGCGAACACCCGCGGGTCGGCGACGGTACGGCACTGCTCGTCGACGCTGATGCCCCCGCGCTCGCCGACCGTCAGACCGCAGTCGCGGGCCAGTTGGTCCCGGGGGCGGACGCCGGCGGAGAACACCACCAGGTCGGTGGCGAGTTCGGAGCCGTCGGAGAGCTTCATGCCGGTGACCGCGCCGTCCTCGCCGACCACGATCTCCTGTGTGCCCACACCCGTGTGGACGGACAGGCCCATCTCCTCGATCGTGCGCAGGAGCGCGGCCCCGCCGCCCTCGTCGACCTGCACCGGCATCAGCCGGGGCGCGAACTCCACGATGTGGCTGGTGAGTCCGAGGCCGTTGAGCGCGCCCGCCGCCTCCAGGCCCAGCAGACCGCCGCCGACGACGGCTCCGGTCGTCGCCCGCGACTTCGCGTACGCCTCGATGGCGAGCAGGTCCTCGATCGTGCGGTAGACGAAACAGCCCTCGGCGTCCTTGCCGGGGACCGGCGGGACGAAGGGGAAGGAACCGGTGGCCAGCACGAGTGTGTCGTAGCCGACCGTCAGCCCGGACCTGGACGTCACGGTGCGCGCGCCCCGGTCGACCGACTCGGCCGGGTCGCCGACGTGCAGCTCGATGCCGTGCTCGCGGATGAACCCCATGTCTGTCATGGAGAGGTCCTCGGGGGTCTTCCCCGAGAAGTACGAGGTGAGGGCGACGCGGTCGTAGGCGGGGCGCGGTTCCTCGCACAGCACGACCACGCGGTGCGTGGCGGTCAGGCCGCGTTCGGCGAGCCCTTCGAGAAAGCGCTGGCCGACCATACCGTGGCCGACGAGCACGATCGTGGGGATGGCCCCCGGGGTGGCAGTCATCAGGAGCCTCCATCGTTGGTGAGCAGGTGGAGCAGGGGGGCGCCGTCCGCGGGGAGCGGCTCCGCTCCCTCCCAGGCGCGGGCGAGCGCGCCGACGGTGCCGAGTTCGCCGACGAGAACCCCGCCGACGAGGCGGTCGTCGCGGACGACGACCTTGCGGTAGGTGCCGCGGGTGGCGTCCGCGAGCTGGACGACGTCGTCGCCGGGGCGCGGCTCGGTCTCGCCGAACGCCGCGAGGTCGAAGGGCGCGAGCCGGGAGCGGGTGAGACCGGCGGGGGTGGGACCGCCGGGGGCGAGGCCGGCGGGGGTGTCCCGTCCGGTCAGGGTGAGCCGGGTCAGGGAACGGGTGCCGGTGTAGCGGGCGTTCACGTCCCCCACGAGCAATTCGGCCAGCGTGTCCGCCTGTTCGAGGGCGGGCGCGGCGAGCCCGTAGAGGGTCCCGCCGTGCTGGGCGCAGTCGCCGACGGCGCGGATGTGCGGGTCGCTGGTGCGCAGTTCGTCGTCGACGAGGACACCCTTGTGGACGGCGAGCCCGGCCTCCTTGGCCAGGCCCGCCCGCGGGTGCACCCCGCAGGCCAGCACCACCAGGTCGGCGTCCAGCGCGTAGCCGTCGGCCAGTTCCACCGAGCGGACCGCGCCGCCCAGGCAGCACACGTCCCGCACCCGGCACTCGGTGTGCACCTCGACGCCGAGGTCCAGCAGATGCCGCAGCACCAGTTTCGAGGCGTTCGGGTCGAGCTGGCGCTCCATGAGCCGCTCGGCCTGCTGGGCGAGGACCACCTGGGCGCCGCGCACGGCGAGCGCGCGGGCCGCGGAGACGCCCAGCAGACCGCCGCCGACGACGACCGCCCGCACCCCCGGCCGCAGCGCCTTCGACAGGCCCAGGCAGTCGTCCATGGTGCGGAACGCGTGGACGCCCTCGGGCAGTTCGTGGTCCGGGGTGCTGTGCCTTCCCGGGGGACGACCCCCGGACCCCCGGCCGGGGAAGCGGGCCGGATCGCCTGCCCGGTGTGTCGATGCGAGGTGCACGTCCGTGAACAGGCCGCGCAGCGGCGGCAGTACCGGGTTGGAGCCGGTGGCCAGGACCAGTGTGTCGTATGCGATCTCCGTGCCGTCCGCGCAGCGCACGGTCCGCGCGAGGCGGTCGATGGCGGTGACCCGGGCGCGGACCAGCTCCGGCGGGGCCGGGAGCGAGATCACCTCCGGCTCGTAGCGTCCGGCCAGTACCTCGGCGAGCAGCACCCGGTTGTAGGGCCGGTGCTCCTCCTCGCCGACGACCAGCGCGGACCCGCCGAGCTCACCGATCCGCCGGGCGAGCCGGACGCCCGCGAGGCCGGCGCCGATCACCACCACACGCGTATTCGAGGTCATGACCACACCGTGCGGTGCCGGTGTTACCCGGTGGCATCACCCCTGTTTCCCGGGAGGAACGCTGCCCTCAGCGAGGGCGGGGCGGTGGTGTGAGGGGCCTGGCGGCGAGTGCCGGGCGGGCTGTGAGGGCCTGGCCGGGCGGGTGCGCTGTCCGGACTCGCCCGGCCGACCCGGCGGAACCGACCCGGCGAACCTCTGGAATCGCTCAAGCCTTCCGGGGTCCGTGCAGCGCGCACGCATCCGTCCCATAGGGTCGCGATCATGCCCGACATATCGCTGACCATGATGCTTGTGCTCTGTGCCGCCGCCCTGGCGGCCGGCTGGATCGACGCGGTGGTCGGCGGCGGCGGGCTGCTCCTGCTGCCCGCCATGCTGCTCGGGCTGCCCGCCGGCACCCCGGCGGCGTACGCGCTCGGCACGAACAAGGCGGTCGCGATCGTCGGCACCACGGGCGCCGCCGTGACGTACGCGCGCAAGACACGCGTGGATGTGCGCCTGGCGGTACGGATCGGCCTCGCGGCCCTCGCCGGTTCGACGGCGGGCGCGTTCGTCGCGGCCGGGCTGAGCACCGACGTGCTCAAACCGGTCGTCATGGTCGTCCTGCTCGCCGTCGGCACCTTCGTGATCCTGCGGCCCGCCTTCGGCACGGCGCCGCCGGCCAACCCGGTCAGCGCGCGCCGCGTCCTCGCCGCGATCGGTCTCGCGGGCCTCGGCATCGGCTTCTACGACGGGCTGATCGGCCCCGGCACGGGCACGTTCCTCGTGCTCGCGCTCACCGCGCTGCTCCACCTCGACCTGGTGACCGCCTCCGCCACCGCCAAGATCGTCAACTGCTGCACCAACGCGGGCGCCCTCGCGACCTTCGCGTGGAAGGGCACGGTGTTCTGGGAACTGGCCGCCCTGATGGCCGTGTTCAATCTGGCGGGCGGCATGGTCGGGGCGCGGACCGCGCTCAAGCAGGGCAGCGGCTTCGTCCGGGGGGTACTGCTGACGGTGGTGTTCGCGCTGGTGGCGAACCTGGCGTACCAGCAGTGGCTCGCCTGAACCCGGGGCGCCCGAAGCGGCTGGGCCGGCCGTCAACGGCCTGCCCGGCCCGTGATCTGCCCGGCCCGTGATCTGCCCGGCCCGTGACCTGCCCGGCCCCCGGCCGTGCTCCGGTCCGTTCCGGACTAGTGGCTGCTGCCCGCGAGGTGGGCGAAGACGACCACGTTCCCCTGGTAGCCCGTCGTCCGCGAGTAGCCGCCGCCGCAGGTGATGACCCTCAGCTCGGGCCGGTTCGCGGCGCCGTACACCTTCGCGTCGGGGAAGGAGCGGGAGTCGTACACCGCGACGGCGTCGACGGTGAAGACGGCCGTCCTGCCGTCGAGCCGGTCCACCTCGACCGTGCCGCCCTTGCGGAGCGAGCCCAGGTCGTAGAAGACGGCGGGGCCCTCCGCGTTGTCGACGTGCCCGGCCACGATCGCGGTGCCGCGTTCACCGGGGCTGGTCCCCGCCTCGTACCAGCCGGCCAGGTTCTTCTTCTGCGCGGGCGGTACGTCCAGGCTGCCCTGCGGGGTGAGACCGAGGCCGATCAGCGGGGCGTCCACGCCGATCGCGGGGATGCGGATGCGGTCCGGCGGGGAGTGCGGCATCGAGGGGGCCGCGGACCGCGCCGGTTTCCCGGAGGCC
>NZ_JBSFZS010000003.1:0-161829 GCF_053600395.1 Streptomyces sp. NPDC005070
CACCGGCCTGTACGGCGACTCTCCTGGCCTCGATCCCGTGGCGCGGCCGGGAGTTCAGTCCTCCGAGGACTCCGTCCCGTCCGAGGTGTCCGGCGTGTCACCGGACCTGGATCCGGATCCAGGTCCCGGCGCGCCGGGCGGGTCCGAAGGGCCCGAGGAGTCCTCCGAACCCGGTGCACGGTCCTGGGCGTCCGTGCCGGCGCTCTCGCCCTGGTCCGTCGCCTTGCGCGGTTCCCCGGCCCCGGTGTCCTGCCCGGCGTCCGACTCCGGGCGCTGGGGCATCGTCGGCCGGCCGCGGCCGCCGGGGGTGTCACGCAGGTACGAGGCCGGCTCGCCGCTCTCCGTGGCGTGGCCCGGGGACCCCGCCGTCGGTCCGCCGCCGTCCCTGCGGCGCAGATAACGCTCGAACTCGCGGGCGATCGCCTCACCGGACGCCTCCGGCAGCTCGGCGGTGTCCCGGGCCTCCTCCAGCGTCTGCACGTACTCGGCGACCTCACTGTCCTCGGCGGCGAGCTGGTCGACGCCGAGCTGCCAGGCCCGCGCGTCCTCGGGCAGCTCGCCCAGCGGAATGCGCAGATCGATGAGGTCCTCCAGGCGGTTGAGCAGCGCCAGCGTCGCCTTCGGGTTGGGCGGCTGCGACACGTAGTGCGGTACGGCCGCCCACAGGGACACGGCGGGTACGCCCGCGTGCGTGCACGCCTCCTGGAGGATGCCGACGATGCCCGTGGGGCCCTCGTACTTGGTCTCCTCCAGGTCCATCGTGCGGGCCAGGTCGGAGTCCGAGGTGACACCGCTGACCGGCACCGGACGGGTGTGCGGGGTGTCGCCGAGCAGCGCGCCCAGGATCACCACCAGCTCCACGCCCAGTTCGTGCGCGAAGCCGAGCAGTTCGTTGCAGAACGAGCGCCAGCGCATCGACGGCTCGATGCCCCGGACCAGCACCAGGTCACGCGGCTTCTCGCCGCCGATCCGGACCACCGACAGACGCGTGGTCGGCCAGGTGATCTTGCGTACGCCACCGTCCAGGAACACGGTGGGGCGGTTCACCTGGAAGTCGTAGTAGTCCTCGGCGTCCAGCGCCGCGAACACCTCGCCCTTCCATTCCCTGTCCAGGTGCGCGACCGCGGCGGAGGCGGCGTCGCCGGCGTCGTTCCAGCCCTCGAACGCGGCCACCATGACTGGGTCGATCAGCTCGGGAACCCCCTCCAGCTCGATCACCCAGCGCCTCCTTCCGATCTGCCCTCGCGTACGCCTCAACCTTACGGCGTGCCGAGGGGACCTCCGCAGCCCCCTTGCACGGGGGAGTGAACGGATCACTGCCCCGTCGAAGGCCCGGAAACACGCGAGCCCGCCACCCCGCCCCGCGCCCCCGTCCCGGCCGGCCCCCGCCAACTCGCCTGCCGGCCACGAGCGTTGCCGCGGGGGAAGCGGCCTCGGAGCACGCGGCGCCCCGCACAGGGGTGAGGGGCGGCACCCCCCGTGGGAGCCGCCCCTCACCCGTCCGCCGGACGCCTACTTGCCGTCGAGCAGGTCCTGCACCTTGCCGCGGACCTCGTCCGTGGCGAGACCCCGGATCGTCAGCGTCGTACGGCGGCGCAGTACGTCGTCCACCGTCTCGGCCCACTCGTTGTCCCGGGCGTAGACGACCTGCGCCCAGATCTCCGGGGCGTCCGGGTGGACGCGCTCGCCGAGCGCCGGGTTCTCGTTCGCCAGCCGGGCGATGTCGAAGGCCAGCGAGCCGTAGTGGGTGGCCAGATGCCGGGCCGTGTCGGCGGCCATGCGCGGACCGGGCGCCGGTCCGTCCACCAGCAGGCGGTGGGCGACCGCGCGCGGGTTGGCGACACCGGGCAGCGGCAGCTTCTTCGGCAGCGTGGACATCGGCTCGAAGTCCTCGCCCAGCGGGTGGCCGGGCAGCGACTCCAGCTTCTTCATGACCGTACGGCCGATGTGCCGGAAGGTGGTCCACTTGCCGCCCGCGACGGACAGCATGCCGCCGCGGCCCTCCGTGACGACCGTCTCGCGCTTGGCCTTCGACGTGTCTCCGGGGCCGCCCGGCAGCACCCGCAGACCGGCGAAGGAGTATGTGATCAGGTCGCGCGAGAGCTGCTGGTCGCGGATGGAGAACGCGGCCTCGTCGAGTATCTGGGCCGTGTCCTTCTCGTTGACCGAGACGTCCGCCGGGTCGCCCTCGTACTCCTCGTCGGTGGTGCCGAGCAGCAGCATGTCCTCCCAGGGGAGGGCGAAGGTGATGCGGTACTTGTCGATCGGGGTGGCCAGCGCCGCCTTCCACGGGGAGGTGCGCTTCAGGACCAGGTGCGCGCCCTTGGACAGACGGATCGACGGAGCCGCGTTCGGGTCCTCCAGCTTGCGCAGGTGGTCGACCCACGGGCCGGTCGCGTTCAGCACGAGCCGGGCGTTCACGCCGAACTCGTCGCCGGACAGCCGGTCCCGCAGCTCGGCGCCCGTCACCCGGCCCCGGGTGAAGCGCAGGCCCGTGACCTCGGCGTGGTTCAGGACCGCGGCCCCCGACTCGACGGCCGCGCGGACCGTCATGAGGGCCATGCGGGAGTCGTTCATCTGGTCGTCGCCGTACACGGCCACGGCCTTGAGGTTGTCGGTGCGAAGTTCGGGCACGTCCTGCGCCGCCTTGGAGGGGCTGAGCAGGTGTCCCACGCCGTCACCGAACGCCGACAGGGCGGAGTAGGCGAAGACGCCCGCTCCGAGCTTCGCCGCGCCGTGCGGCCCGCCCTTGTACACGGGGAGGTAGAACGTGAGCGGATTCGCCAGGTGGGGTGCCACCTGGCGGGAGACCGCACGGCGCTCGAAGTGGTTCTCCGCCACCAGCTTCACCGCGCCGGTCTGCAAGTAGCGCAGACCGCCGTGGAGAAGCTTGGAAGAGGCGGAGGAGGTCGCGCCGGCGAAGTCGCCGGCGTCGACCAGCGCCACCCGCAGACCGGACTGCGCGGCGTGCCAGGCGGTGGAGATGCCCAGGATGCCGCCGCCGATGACGAGGAGGTCGTACGTCGCCTTGGAGAGCTGCTCCCGGGTCTCGGCGCGGCTCGGGTTGGAGCCGGAGGCCGGGTGCGTACCGAGGGCAGGCACGGACTGCAGGGTGGACTGGCTGGTCATTGCGGGTTCTTACTCCTCGTCAGTTCTCGTCTTCGATCCAGCCCATGGTCCGCTCGACGGCCTTGAGCCAGCTCTTGTACTCACGGTCGCGGACGTCCGCTTCCATGTTGGGGGTCCATTCCGCGGCCCGGCGCCAGTTGGCGCGCAGGTCCTCGGTGTTGGTCCAGAAGCCGACGGCCAGACCGGCGGCGTAGGCGGCGCCGAGGCAGGTGGTCTCGGCGACCATCGGGCGCACCACGGGGGCGTCCAGGACGTCGGCCAGGGTCTGCATCAGCAGGTTGTTGGAGGTCATGCCGCCGTCGACCTTGAGCGCCGTGAGCTCGACGCCGGAGTCCTTGGTCATGGCGTCGCTGATCTCACGGGTCTGCCAGGCGGTGGCCTCCAGGACGGCGCGCGCGATGTGCGCCTTGGTGACGTACCGGGTCAGGCCGGTGATCACACCGCGGGCGTCGGGACGCCAGTACGGGGCGAACAGGCCGGAGAAGGCCGGCACGAAGTACGCGCCGCCGTTGTCCTCGACCGAGGACGCGAGCGTCTCGATCTCGGCGGCGGACTTGATCAGGCCCATCTGGTCGCGCATCCACTGGACGAGCGAGCCGGTGACGGCGATGGAGCCTTCGAGGGCGTAGACCGGCTTCTGGTCGCCGATCCGGTAGCCGACCGTGGTCAGCAGGCCCGAGTACGAGTTGATGATCTTGTCACCGGTGTTCATCAGCATGAACGTGCCGGTGCCGTAGGTGGACTTGGCCTCGCCCTCGGAGAAACAGGTCTGGCCGAACAGGGCCGCCTGCTGGTCGCCGAGCGCGGAGGCGACCGGGATGCCGCCGAGCAGGTCGCCGAGCGGACCGCCGGTGACCTCGCCGTACACCTCGGCGGAGGAGCGGATCTCGGGCAGCATGGCCAGCGGCACGCCGATCGACTCGGCGATCTTCTCGTCCCACGCCAGGGTGTGCAGGTTCATCAGCATGGTGCGGGAGGCGTTGGTGACGTCGGTGACGTGCTTGCCGCCGTCGACACCGCCGGTCAGGTTCCAGATGACCCAGGTGTCCATGGTGCCGAAGAGGATGTCCCCGGCCTCGGCGCGCTCCCGCAGGCCCTCGACGTTGTCGAGCAGCCAGCGCGCCTTGGGTCCCGCGAAGTACGACGCGAGGGGCAGGCCCGTCTCGCGGCGGAAGCGGTCCTGGCCGACGTTGCGGCCGAGGTCCCGGCACAGGGCGTCGGTGCGGGTGTCCTGCCAGACGAGCGCGTTGTGGACGGGCTCACCGGTGTTCTTGTCCCACAGCAGCGTGGTCTCACGCTGGTTGGTGATGCCGATGGCCTTGATGTCGTCACGGGTGATGCCGGCCTTGGAGATGGCCCCGGCGACGACCTCCTGGACGTTGGTCCAGATCTCGGCGGCGTCGTGCTCGACCCAGCCCGGCTTCGGGAAGATCTGCTCGTGCTCCTTCTGGTCGACGGAGACGATGCGTCCGTCGCGGTCGAAGACGATGCAGCGCGACGAGGTGGTGCCCTGGTCGATGGCGGCGATGAAGGGGCCGGCGGTGTGTGCGTCGGTCACGGTGTGCTCCTGGTGTCCGTGGGAGAGGGGCTGTATACGGCGCGGTGCTTCAAAGCGGTGCTGTGCGGCTCATGGTGCATGGGACCGGTGCTGTGGGGCTCATGGTGCATGGGACGCGGCTTCCAAGCGTGCTGGAGCGGGGCTCCTAGGCGAAGGCGACGTTGTATATGCCTGCCGCGATCGCGCCGCCGATGAGCGGGCCGACGACCGGGATCCAGGCGTAGCTCCAGTCGGAACCACCCTTGTTGGGCAGGGGGAGCAGGGCGTGCACGATGCGCGGACCGAGGTCACGGGCCGGGTTGATCGCGTAGCCGGTGGGGCCACCGAGGGAGAGGCCGATGCCCACCACCACGAAGGAGGTGATCAGGGCGCCGAGGACGCCCAGGCCGTCGCCGTTGTTGTTCAGTCCCTGCGTGAGGATCGCGAGGATCAGGACCACGGTGCCGATGATCTCGGTGGCGAGGTTCTGCACGGCGTTGCGGATCTCGGGGCCGGTGGAGAAGACGCCGAGCACCGGTCCCGCGGCCTCCTCCTCGGCCTCGACGGCCTTCACGGCCGGCTTGCCGGAGCCGCCGACGATCTCGCTGTCGGTGAGGTGCGCGAGGAACTGGCCGTAGTAGGCGACCCAGACCAGCGCGGCACCGATCATGGCGCCGAGAAGCTGCCCGCCCCAGTAGGTGGCGAGGTTGCTGTAGTCGTCGTCCTTGATCGCGAGGGCGAGGGTCACGGCCGGGTTGAGGTGCGCGCCCGAGAGCGGCGCCGAGATGTAGACCGCGGTCATGACCGCGAAGCCCCACCCGAAGGCGATGGCCAGCCATCCGGCGGCTCGCGCCTTGGAGGCCTTCAGTGTGACGGCGGCGCACACGCCACCGCCGAGCAGGATGAGAACGGCGGTACCGATGGTCTCGCCGATGAAGATGTCGGAGCTGGACACCCGCGACTCCTTTGTCCTTCGTCCAGGGGAAGCCGAACCCCGGGTCCCACCGGTGGTTCGTGCTCTCGGGGAGTGAGAGCGATATCGGCCCTGGCATGGCCACACCTTAGCGTCTATTGCCGGTAGGTGTTCGACAATGCCGACCGATGGACGGGAGTCTTGCTCTCGCTTCGCCGACTCGTCAAGGGTTCGGTTATCGAAAGCGGGATCGTTATTGATTGCTGTGTGCTATCAGTGCGTCGCCGCTCGTCAGAGGGCATACGAAGGAGGCCGGGAAGCATTCCGCTTCCCGGCCTCGACACCCGCGAACACCGGACCTCGTCCCGTACGAAACCGGGACCGAGGTATGTGAAAAACACCGTCGAACGGTGTACGCGTCAGGGCCGCCGGCCATGGCTGGGCCCGCCCGAACCGCCCGGCGCCCGCAGTACGCGCCGGTACGGCCCCGCGAACGCCGTTCGTGTCAGAACCGACCCGCGCCCAGGTCGCGCGACACCGCGCGGGCGCAGTCGCGTACCGCGGCGATCAGCTCCGGACGCAGCTCCCCGTCCTTGCACACCCGCTCCACGGCTCCGGTGATGCCCACCGCGCCGACCGGCATGCGCCGCCGGTTGTGGATCGGGGCGGCGACCGAGGCGACACCCGTCCACGTCTCCTCGACGTCCTCCGCGTACCCCCGCGCGCGGGTCACGTCGAGGACGCCCTCGAAGTCGTCCAGTTCGCTGATCGTCCGCGGGGTGAACGGCTTGCGCTCGACCTCCAGGACCTCGCTGTGCGCCACCGGGTCGTACGCGGACAGCACCTTGCCCAGGGCCGTGGAGTGCAGCGGCTGCATCGCCCCCACCTCCAGGACCTGCCGGCTGTCGTCGGGCCGGAAGACGTGGTGCACGATCAGGACGCCCTGCTGGTGCAGCACGCCCAGATAGACGCTCTCGCCGCTGGAGCGCGCCAGGTCGTCGGTCCACACCAGGGCGCGTGCGCGCAGTTCGTGCACGTCGAGATAGGTGGTGCCCAGCCGCAGCAGTTCGGCGCCGAGCTGATAGCGCCCGGAGGCGGTGTCCTGCTCGACGAACCCCTCCTGCTGGAGGGTGCGCAGGATGCCGTGGGCCGTACCCTTGGCCAGGCCGAGCGAGGAGGCGATGTCCGACAGGCCGAGCTGCCGCTCGCCGCCCGCGAGCAGCCGCAGCATCGCCGCTGCCCGTTCGAGCGACTGGATGTTCCGTGCCATCGCCGTGCTGCCTCCGTCCCCTTCGACCGTCGGCGCGACTTCCCGCTGCCGTTCGGCAATGTCGAACACTACCGGTCGTCGCCGAGCTCCCGCCAATGGGTGGTCGTCCCGCGTTCCGTCCCTCTCCACACCGCCGTCACCCACGCCACGCCCGTCCGCCTCGTGGACGCCCACGCCTGATCCTCGGTGCTCCGGGCTACCCTGACGGCGTGCGCCTTCCATGGGAAGCGCAAAGCCGACAGCCGTCGCACTCCAGGGAGCACCTTCATGGCCTCGTTGCCGAACCCGTCCCTTTCGTCCGGTCCTTCCGAAGGCCGGGAGCGAACCGACGCACTCCGAGAAGCGCTCGCCACCCGTGTCGTGGTGGCCGACGGCGCGATGGGCACGATGCTTCAGGAGCAGGACCCGACGCTCGAGGACTTCGAGGACCTCGAAGGCTGCAACGAGATCCTCAACGTCACCCGCCCCGACATCGTGCGCTCCGTCCACGAGGCGTACTTCGAGGTCGGCGTCGACTGCGTCGAGACGAACACCTTCGGTGCGAACCACTCCGCGATGGCCGAGTACGACATCGCGGACCGCGTGAACGAACTCTCCGAGGCCGGCGCCAGGATCGCCCGCGAGGTCGCCGACGCGTTCGGCGCCCGCGACGGCCGCCAGCGCTGGGTGCTGGGCTCGATCGGCCCCGGCACCAAGCTGCCGACTCTCGGCCACGTCTCCTACGGCACCCTGCGCGACGGCTTCCAGGCCAACGCCGAGGGCCTGCTCGCCGGCGGCGCCGACGCCCTGATCGTCGAGACCACCCAGGACCTGCTCCAGACGAAGTCCTCCGTCCTCGGCGCGCACCGCGCCATGGAGGCCACCGGCGTCCGGGTGCCCCTGCTGGTCTCGATGGCCTTCGAGACCACCGGCACCATGCTGCTCGGCTCCGAGATCGGCGCCGCGCTGACCGCGCTGGAACCCCTCGGCATCGACATGATCGGCCTGAACTGCTCGACCGGCCCCGCCGAGATGAGCGAGCACCTGCGCTATCTCACCCGGCACTCCCGCATCCCCCTGCTGTGCATGCCGAACGCGGGCCTGCCGGTCCTGACGAAGGACGGCGCCCACTTCCCGCTCGACGCCGAGGGACTCGCCGACGCCCAGGAGAACTTCGTACGGGACTACGGCCTCTCCCTGATCGGCGGCTGCTGCGGCACGACCCCGGAGCACCTGCGACAGGTGGTCGAGCGGGTGAACGGCCTCACCCCCGCCGAGCGCAGCCCGCGGCCCGAGCCCGGCGCCGCCTCCCTCTACCAGACGGTCCCGTTCCGCCAGGACACCGCCTACATGGCGATCGGCGAGCGCACCAACGCCAACGGCTCGAAGAAGTTCCGCGAGGCCATGCTGGAAGCCCGCTGGGACGACTGCGTGGAGATGGCCCGCGACCAGATCCGTGAGGGCGCCCACATGCTCGACCTGTGCGTCGACTACGTCGGCCGCGACGGTGTCGCCGACATGGACGAGCTCGCCGGCCGCTTCGCCACCGCCTCCACCCTGCCGATCGTCCTCGACTCCACCGAGGTCGAGGTCCTGCGCGCGGGACTGGAGCGCCTCGGCGGACGCGCGGTCCTCAACTCCGTCAACTACGAGGACGGCGACGGCCCCGAGTCCCGGTTCGCGAAGGTCACCGGCCTCGCGCGTGAGCACGGCGCCGCGCTCATCGCGCTCACCATCGACGAGGAGGGCCAGGCCCGTACGGTGGAGACCAAGGTCGCCATCGCGGAACGGCTCATCGAGGACCTCACCGGTAACTGGGGCATCCACGAGTCCGACATCCTCATCGACACCCTGACCTTCACCATCTGTACCGGCCAGGAGGAGTCCCGCAAGGACGGCATCGCCACGATCGAGGCGATCCGCGAGCTCAAGCGCCGCCGCCCCGACGTCCAGACCACGCTCGGCCTGTCCAACATCTCCTTCGGCCTCAACCCGGCCGCCCGCATCCTGCTCAACTCGGTCTTCCTCGACGAATGCGTCAAGGCGGGCCTGGACTCGGCGATCGTGCACGCCTCCAAGATCCTGCCGATCGCCCGCTTCAGCGAGGAGGAGGTCACCACCGCCCTCGACCTCATCCACGACCGGCGCGCCGAGGGCTACGACCCGCTGCAGAAGCTCATGGCCCTCTTCGAGGGAGCCACCACCAAGTCCCTCAAGGCGGGCAAGGCCGAGGAACTGGCCGCGCTCCCCCTGGAGGAGCGCCTCAAGCGGCGGATCATCGACGGCGAGAAGAACGGCCTGGAGGCCGACCTCGCCGACGCCCTCCAGGACCGCCCGGCCCTGGACATCGTGAACGAGACCCTGCTCGACGGCATGAAGGTCGTCGGCGAACTGTTCGGCTCCGGCCAGATGCAGCTCCCCTTCGTCCTCCAGTCCGCCGAGGTCATGAAGGGGGCCGTCGCCTACCTCGAACCCCACATGGAGAAGTCGGACGCCGAGGGCAAGGGCACCATCGTGCTGGCCACCGTGCGCGGCGACGTCCACGACATCGGCAAGAACCTCGTCGACATCATCCTGTCCAACAACGGCTACAACGTCGTCAACCTCGGCATCAAGCAGCCGGTCTCCGCGATCCTGGACGCCGCCGAGGAACACAAGGCCGACGTCATCGGCATGTCGGGACTCCTGGTCAAGTCGACGGTGATCATGAAGGAGAACCTGGAGGAGCTCAACCAGCGGGGCATGTCCGCCGACTACCCCGTCATCCTCGGCGGTGCCGCCCTGACCAGGGCCTACGTCGAACAGGACCTTCACGAGATCTACCAGGGCGAGGTCCGCTACGCCCGCGACGCCTTCGAGGGCCTGCGCCTCATGGACGCCCTCATCGGCGTCAAGCGCGGAGTGCCCGGCGCGGTACTGCCCGAGCTCAAGCAGCGCCGGGTCCGCGCGACCACGGCGGCGCAGGTCGAGGAGCGCCCGCAGGAGGGCCACGTCCGCTCCGACGTCTCCACCGACAACCCCGTCCCCGAGGCCCCCTTCACCGGCACCCGCGTGATCAAGGGCATCCAGCTCAAGGAGTACGCCTCCTGGCTGGACGAGGGCGCTCTCTTCAAGGGCCAGTGGGGCCTCAAGCAGGCCCGCGCCGGCGACGGCCCCACCTACGAGGAACTCGTCGAGACCGAGGGCCGGCCGCGGCTGCGCGGTCTGCTGGACCGGCTCCAGCGGGACAACCTGCTGGAGGCCGCCGTGGTCTACGGCTACTTCCCGTGCGTCTCCAAGGACGACGACCTGATCATCCTCGACGAGCAGGGCAACGAGCGGACCCGCTTCACCTTCCCCCGCCAGAGCCGCGGCCGCCGGCTGTGCCTCGCCGACTTCTTCCGCCCCGAGGAATCGGGCGAGACCGACGTCGTCGGACTCCAGGTCGTCACCGTCGGCTCCCGCATCGGCGAGGAGACCGCCAAGCTCTTCGAGGCCAACGCCTACCGCGACTACCTCGAACTGCACGGCCTGTCCGTCCAGCTCGCCGAAGCCCTCGCCGAGTACTGGCACGCCCGCGTCCGCTCCGAGCTGGGCTTCGCCGGGGAGGACCCCGCCGCGATCGACGACATGTTCGCCCTCAAGTACCGCGGTGCCCGCTTCTCCCTCGGCTACGGCGCCTGCCCCGACCTGGAGGACCGCGCCAAGATCGCGCAGCTCCTGGAACCGGAGCGCATCGGCGTCCACCTCTCCGAGGAGTTCCAGCTCCACCCCGAGCAGTCGACCGACGCGATCGTCATCCACCACCCGGAGGCCAAGTACTTCAACGCACGGTGACGGCGCCGACGCGCCGGGGCCCGCGCCACGACGCACACTGATCGGATAAGTCGTACACTGGTCGGTCCATCGCAGGCCGGTTGTCCCCTGACGTACAGGGAGCGACCGGCCTGATCGTCCCTCAAGGAGGTGCGCCAGGATGACCAGTACGGTCCCCGCGCTCGGAACCCGTACGGCCGAAGGCTCAGCCCTTCAGGCCGTACTCCTCGACATGGACGGAACCCTCGTGGACACCGAGGGCTTCTGGTGGGACGTGGAGGTCGCGGTCTTCGCGGCCCTCGGGCACGCGCTGGACGACTCCTGGCGCCATGTGGTGGTCGGCGGGCCGATGACCCGCAGCGCCGGATTCCTCATCGAGGCCACCGGCGCCGACATCACGCTCCCCGAACTGTCCGTGCTGCTCAACGACGGTTTCGAGGAGCGCATCGGCCACTCGCTGCCGCTGATGCCGGGCGCCGCCAGACTCCTCGCCGAACTCGCCGCGCACGAGATCCCCACCGCGCTCGTCTCCGCCTCGCACCGGCGGATCATCGACCGTGTCCTGGGCACGATCGGCTCCCACTTCTTCGCCCTGACCGTCGCGGGCGACGAGGTCGAGCGGACCAAGCCGTTCCCCGACCCCTACCTCCTCGCGGCCGCCCGGCTCGGCGCCGAACCGGCCCGCTGCGCCGTCATCGAAGACACCTCGACCGGTGTCGCCTCCGCCGAGGCCGCGGGCTGCCAGGTGGTCGCCGTGCCCTCGGTCGCGCCCATCGCCCCGGCCGCCCGACGCACGGTCGTGAATTCCCTCGAAGAGGTCGACCTGCCCTTTCTGCACCGTCTGATGACAAAAGCCAACTGACCGGTCACCGAAAGTCGATCAAGCCTTCACTCAGCGTGCGGGTCCGCCTGCGGGGGAAAGCCGCGGCCGTTCCATGTGGTAAGCGCGGGCGAGGGACTGCCGGAATGCATAACGGGGCGGATCGATGAATTCCGGTACGCTTCAATCAATTTTGCGGTGTGACGTTCACCACGTGACGGAGGGTCGACAGCGGGACCGACTTGTGCCCGCCCCGCCCATTCGTGAAGCTTCGGTGTGCCCTTGTGTCCCGATTGATGGAAGGCTGCACTAATTCTTCCCGTGTCGGGTTATCGGTGCGTCCGCGCCCGGTTTCGCAGCGTGAGCGGAAGGCCGCTCCGACATAAGCCGGCCGACCTTGTGGTGCGGACTAATGTCATCGCGAGAACATCGCCGTATCCCCGTGACCGAGCCGCGCCACCCCTGCATGCCGGTTAGCGGAACCTACAGCTCTGGAGAAACACGAGCATGAACCGCAAGACTTTGGTGCTGCCGGCCGTGATCGGCCTGCTCGCCCCAGTGCTCGCCGCGTGCGGCGGGTCCGCCAGCGGGGGCGACAGCGGGGATGCCATCGTTGTCGGTACCACGGACCAGTTCACCGCGTCGAAGGATGCCCCGGCTCCCTTCGACCCGGCGTACGCCTACGACGTCGGCACCTGGAACGTGCTCCGTCAGACCGTGCAGACGCTGATGGTGCAGCCGCGTGGTGACGGTGACCCGCAGCCCGAGGCCGCCGAGAAGTGCGGATTCACCGACAGCGGCAACGAGCGCTACTCGTGCACGCTGCGCGAGGGCCTGGAGTTCTCCAACGGTGACGCGATCACCGCTAAGGACGTCAAGTTCTCGATCGACCGCGCCAGGGCCATCAAGGCCGACTCGGGCGTCTTCGCCCTGCTCTCGACCATCGACACCGTCGAGACCCGCGGCGACCGCGAGGTGATCTTCCACCTCAACAGCGCCGACGCGACCTTCCCGTTCAAGCTGTCGACCCCGGTCGCCGGCATCGTGAACCCGAACGACTACGAGAAGAACAAGCTGCGCGACGGCTTCTCGGTCGACGGTTCCGGCCCCTACACCGTGGAGACCGAGGTCAAGGACGACACCGTCGTCAAGGCCGTCTTCACGAAGAACTCCCACTACAAGGGGCAGTTGAAGGTCAAGAACTCCAAGGTCGAGCTGCGCTCCTTTACGGACGCCGGCGAGATGGGCACCGCCCTCGAAAAGGGCGACATCGACCTGATGACGCGCTCCATGACGCCGGACCAGATCACCAAGCTGGACAACGCTTCGGGCAGCAACGTCAACCTGAACGAGATGCCCGGTCTGGAAATCCGCTACCTCGCCTTCAACACGAACTCCGCCTCGGTGAAGTCGACGGCCGTCCGCCAGGCCATGGCGCAGATCATCAACCGCGGCGAACTCGTCTCCAAGGTCTACGGATCGCAGGCCGAGCCGCTCTACTCGATGGTCCCGGCGACCATCGCGGGCCACTCCAACGCGTTCATCAACAAGTACGGCGACCCGAGCGTCAGCAGGGCCCAGGGGCTGCTCACCAAGGCCGGCATCACCACCCCGGTCAAGGTCACCCTTCACTACACGACCGACCACTACGGTTCGGCCACCGAGAAGGAGTTCGAGGTCCTGAAGGCGCAGCTCAACAAGAGCGGCCTCTTCGACGTCAGCATCCAGGGCACGACCTGGGACAAGTTCGTCCCGGCCGAGCGCGCCGGCAAGTACGACGTCTGGGGCATGGGCTGGTTCCCCGACTTCCCCGACGCCGACAACTACCTGGCGCCGTTCCTCGACAAGGACAACTTCCTCAAGTCGCCCTACTCGAACCCCGAGATCATCAAGAACCTCATCCCCGCCTCCCGGCGCGAGGAGGACCGCACCTCCTCCAAGGCGCTCACGACCATGCAGGACATCGTCGCCAACGACGTCCCGCTGATCCCGCTCTGGCAGGGCAAGCAGTACATCGCCGCGCGTGACGACATCACGGGCTCGGAGTGGGCACTCAACTCCTCCTCCACGCTGCAGCTCTGGGAGCTCGGCCGCGGCGTCAGCGAGTAACAGCACCAACCGACCCGGGGCCACCACGCCCCGGGCCCGACCCGGGACCCGACGGTCCCGGGTCTTTCGGGTTCCACGACCCGGAACACACCTCCGCACGGGCGCCGCACACGGCTTTCCATACGAAAGGGCGCCCGTTCCCCAGCGGAAACGGGCGCCCTCACACTTCGGACGGACAAACCGGCCCGGGCACTACTGCGCCCCGGGACGCACCAGCCCGCTCTCGTACGCGTACACCGCCGCCTGCACACGGTCGCGCAGCCCCAGCTTCGTCAGCACATGCCCCACATGCGTCTTGACCGTGGTCTCGCTGACGAACAGATCGGCCGCGATCTCCGCGTTCGACAGACCACGCGCCACCAGCTTCAGCACCTCGACCTCACGGTCGGTCAACGTGTGCAACGTGTCCGGAACCGGCTCGTCCCCCGACGGCAGATGACCCGCGTACTTGTCCAGCAGCCGACGCGTGATGCTCGGCGCGAGCATCGCCTCACCCGCCGCGACCACCCGGATCGCCTGCACCAGCTCATTGGCCGGCGCGTCCTTGAGCAGGAAACCGCTGGCACCCGCCCGAAGCGCCTCCACCACGTACTCGTCGAGGTCGAACGTCGTCAGCACCAGAACCTTCGCCGGACCGTCCCGGCCCGGACCCGTGATCTGCCGCGTCGCCTCCACACCGTCCATCCGCGGCATACGGATGTCCATCAGAACCACATCGGGCTGCAGAGCACGCACCTGATCGAGTGCCTGGAGACCGTCACCGGCCTCGCCGACGACCGCGAGGTCCGGCTCCGCTTCCAGAATCATCCGGAAGCCGGTGCGCAGCAGCGGCTGGTCGTCGACCAGTAGGACGCGGATGGCCACGTAAGTCTCCTTCGCTAGTCCGGCCCCATTCTGCCCTGCTCCACGACACCCGACCCGGGCGCCCTGACCGGGAGCGGATATGCCGGGGGAGTACCACCGAATTCCGGACACACCGCCTGGTGATCACACCAACCGCAGAGCTTCGTGGGACGCGGCCGCCACTCGCCCGTCTCCGTCGCCTCCCGGATCGCGTCCCACAGCGCCAGCAGCTTGCGCTCGACCCGCTCCAGATCCCCGATCTCCGGGTCGTACGTCAGCACGTCACCGCTGCCCAGATAGACGAGCTGAAGACGGCGCGGAACCACCTGCTTCAACCGCCACACCACCAGCGCGTAGAACTTCATCTGGAACAGGGCGCCCTCGGCGTACTGCGGCCGCGGCGCCTTCCCCGTCTTGTAGTCCACGATCCGGACCTCGCCCGACGGAGCGACATCGACCCGGTCGATGATCCCGCGCAGCGTCAGCCCGGAATCCAGCCGCGCCTCGACGAACAGCTCCCGCTCCGCAGGCTCCAGCCGCGTCGGATCCTCCAGCGTGAACCAGCGCTCCACCAGCCGCTCCGCCTCCGACAGCCAGCGGGCCAGCCGCTCGCCCTCCGGATCGTCCGCGAACAGCTCCACGACCTCGGGCTTCGTCTCCCGCAGCCGGTCCCACTGCGCGGGGATCAACGACTTGGCACGCGGAGCCGTCCGGTCGGCGGCCGGAGCGTCGAACAGCCGCTCCAGGACCGCGTGCACCAAGGTCCCCCTCGTCGCCGCCTCACTCGGCTTCTCCGGCAGCTTGTCGATCACCCGGAACCGGTACAGCAACGGACACTGCATGAAGTCACTGGCACGCGAGGGCGACAGCGAGGCCGGAGCGCGCGCGACCGCGGGAGCCGGACCGTCGGCGACGGCTCCGCCGGCCACGGCCGCTTCTTCGGGCACGGCGCCCTCGGTGCTGGTTTCCATGACAACAGACCATACGGCCCGCCACTGACAGTGAACCGGTCCCGGCGGGCACCGCGGCACGGAAAACTGAAGGGGTGCCGGGGCGGAACGCACCGCGACGGCCGCATACCATCGACCCCAGACCCTTCCGCTCCGCACGACCCGGGGGCGGGGGACGCTTCGAACGAGGGGACATCGTGGACGAGAGCGGCGGGAGCGGGCAGCCGCGGTCCGGCACCGACGAGGCGACCGAGCACCACGCGAGGCCGTCGGCCTCCAGCGGTCCCTCCTCGGACGCGCGCCCCGGACCGGCAGGGCCCGGGACCACCGGGCCGAAGCCCACGGCCCCCGGACACGACTCCACCGAGCGCACCGACGCCACCACCCCCCACGGCGAGCACCCCGAGCCCGCCGACACCTCCGGGGGCCCTGAGCCCACCGGGACCCCCGGGCCCACCGAACCTTTTGAGCCCACCGAGGCCTCCGAGCCCACGGACCCCTCCGGGTCCTCCGGGACCACCGGAGCCTTCGAGCCCTCGGAGTCCTCCGAGCCCACGGAGCGCTCTCGGCCCCTCGAGCCCGCGGAATCCTCAGGGTCCTCCGCCGGGCCGTCCGGACCCTTCGACGCCTCCCAGCCGTCCGACGGCCGGGACCAGGACCAACGCGACCCCGCCGGCGCCCGCCGCACCCCCGCCCGCACCGGCACCACCAAAGGACGCCCCCCACGCCGCCCCAAGGATCCCGGCGGCGGACTCCTCATGGGCCGCCCCTTCGGCGTGCCCGTCTACGTCGCACCGAGCTGGTTCCTCGTCGCCGCCCTGATCACCTGGGTCTTCGGAGGCCAGCTCGACCGCGTCCTGCCCGACCTCGGCGCCGCCCGCTACCTCGTCTCCCTCTTCTTCGCCGTCGCCTTCTACGCCTCCGTCCTCGTCCACGAACTCGCCCACACCGTCGCCGCCCTCCGCTTCAAACTCCCCGTCCGCCGCATCCAGCTCCAGTTCTTCGGCGGCGTCTCCGAGATCGAGAAGGAAGCCGAGACCCCCGGCCGCGAATTCGTCCTCGCCTTCGTCGGTCCCCTCCTCTCCCTCGTCCTGTCCGGCCTCTTCTACCTCGCCATGCTCCCCGTCGAACCCGGCACCGTCCCCGGCGTCCTCCTCGCCGGCCTGATGATCTCCAACCTCATCGTGGCCGCCTTCAACCTGCTCCCCGGCCTCCCCCTCGACGGCGGCCGCATGCTCCGAGCCGTCGTCTGGAAGATCACCGGCAGAGCCATGAGCGGCACCGTCGCCGCGGCCTGGGTCGGCCGCGCCCTCGCCGTCTCCGTTCTCATCGGACTGCCCCTCCTCACCCAGTCCGAGACCCTGGGCAACGCCCCCGAGAACGCCGGCAGCATGGACACCATCACCGACGCCCTCCTCGCCGCCATCCTCGCGGCGATCATCTGGACCGGCGCCGGCAACAGCCTCCGCATGGCCCGCCTGCGCGAACACCTCCCCGAGCTGCGCGCCCGCTCCCTCACCCGCCGCGCCGTGCCCGTCGAGACCACCACCCCCCTCTCCGAAGCACTCCGCCGCGCCAACGACGCCGGCGCCCGCGCCCTCGTCGTCGTCGACGCCGACGGCGAACCGCTCTCCCTGGTCCGCGAGGCCGCCATCGTCGGCGTCCCCGAGCACCGACGCCCCTGGGTCGCCGTCAGCGGCCTCGCCCAGGACCTCACCGACGGCATGCGGGTCTCCGCCGAGCTCGCGGGCGAGGAGCTCCTCGACGTCCTGCGCGCCAGCCCCGCCACCGAATACCTGGTGGTCGAGGACTCCGGCGAGATCTACGGCGTCCTGTCCGCCGCGGACGTGGAGCGCGCCTTCGTCAAGGCCATGGCCCGGCCCTCCTGACGGTGGTCGGCGGCCCTGTCCCGGACCGGTAGGCTGTTCACATGTCCGAACCGACCGGTGCCGCCCGCAGGCGCGGGCCCTTCAAGGTCGGGGACCAGGTTCAGCTGACCGACCCCAAGGGCCGCCACTACACGTTCACGCTCGAGGCCGGGAAGAATTTCCACACCCACAAGGGTTCCTTCCCCCACGACGAGCTGATCGGTGCTCCCGAGGGCAGCGTCGTCCGCACCACGGGGAACGTCGCCTATCTCGCGCTGCGCCCCCTGCTCCCCGACTACGTCCTGTCCATGCCCCGCGGCGCCGCCGTGGTCTACCCCAAGGACGCGGGGCAGATCCTGGCCTTCGCAGACATCTTCCCCGGCGCCCGCGTCGTGGAGGCGGGAGTCGGCTCCGGCTCGCTCAGCAGCTTCCTGCTGCGCGCCATCGGCGACCAGGGCATGCTGCACTCCTACGAGCGCCGCGAGGACTTCGCCGAGATCGCCCAGCAGAACGTGGAGCGCTACTTCGGCGGACCCCACCCCGCCTGGCAGCTCACCGTCGGTGACCTCCAGGACAACCTGAGCGACACCGACGTCGACCGGGTCATCCTCGACATGCTCGCCCCCTGGGAATGCCTGGAGGCCGTCTCCAAGGCACTCGTCCCCGGCGGCATCCTCTGCTGCTACGTGGCGACCACCACCCAGCTCGCGCGGACCGTCGAGTCGATCCGCGAGATCGGCTGCTTCAACGAGCCGACGGCCTGGGAATCGATGATCCGCAACTGGCACATCGAGGGCCTGGCCGTCCGCCCGGACCACCGGATGATCGGCCACACCGGCTTCCTGCTCACCGCCCGCCGCCTCGCGGACGGCGTCGAGCCGCCCATGCGCCGCCGCCGCCCCTCCAAGGGCGCGTACGGCGAGGACTACTCCGGTCCGAACGCCGACGGCGGCGCCGGTCGCTGACGTACCCAACGCACCACACCTGTGGCCGAGTTCCCGGAACCCTTCGGGAACTCGGCCACAGTGCTGTTCCGTTGACGCACCACCAGAAACCCTTGTCCGAAACGCGGAACACCCCCGAGCCCCGAGGGCACACGCCGGTGACTCGGCCCGAGCTGCCCGGAGCGGGTGCTTCCGGCCGCTCCGGCAGAGGCCCCCCGGGTTCGCCGGGCCGCCCAGCGGCGGGACTCCGGCCGAGGGTGCATCGACCCGCTGCCGCTCCGCGCGGGGGTGTGCGGTGGGGTTTCCGCAGGCCCGGCCGACGGTGTGCCATAGGGATTCCGGAGGCCCGCCCGGGGCTCCGCCGTGGGACTTCCGTAGGCCCGGCCGGGACTGTGCCGGGGCTGTGCGGCGGCCCTGCCGGAAACCGTGCCGGAACTCTTCACGAGTCCGGACCCCGCCGTTCCACCAGGCTGTGACGTGTGGCACCATGCGGGACACCCACCCCACCGGCACAGCCCTCGCGGGAGACACCCCTAGTGCAGCAATCCGTTGTCCCGGAACTGGCACATACGCAGGCCAGCCCCATCCAGTGGGTCGCCACGGCCACCGCCATCGCCGGTGTCGTGGCCCTGTCCTCCCTCGTCCAGCCGGATCCGGCGAGGGCGGCCCAGCCCGGCGCCGACCCCAAACCGGCGGCGGCCCCCGCGACCGCCCCCGACCCCACCGGCGTCGACTTCCCGATCGTCTGCGGCCCCGTCAAGGCCCTCGTCGAGAAGAAGGCCTCAGGAGACCTGGACGGCGACGGCCGCCCGGAGACCGTCGCCGTCGTCCGCTGCGACGCCGGCTCCGGCACCCCGCCCAGCGGCGTCTACGTCCTCACCCAGGCCGAGGGAGCCAAGGAACCCAGGGTCGTCGCGACCCTGATCGATCCCAAGGACCGTCTCAGCGTCACGGACTTCGCGGTGCGCGACGGAGCCGTCACCGCCACGCTCCTCGGCTACTCCTCGGCCGACGTACCGAGTTGCTGCCCGGACCTGAGAGAGAACGCCAAGTGGCAGTGGAAGAACGGCGCGTTCATCCGTTCCACACCGTCCGAAGCGCGCGGCGCCTGAGCGCGCCCCCGGCGCGAGACCCGAACAAAAGACGACACCCTCCGCGGCGCGGAGGGTGCGAGGAACGGCCACATGGCGACGCGGGGTGCCCGCGAGGTCACTCCGCGTCAGGACCGAAGACTTCGACCTTGTCCGAAACGCGACGGACGTGGATGCAGTCGCCCGGACACTCCTTCGCCGAGTCCACCACATCGCGCAGAAGCGGCAGGGGCACGGGCGTTGTGGCCCCCACGGCCTGCAGGAGCTCGTCCTCGTCGCTCTTCACATAGGCCAGGCCGTCGATGTCCAGCTCAAAGACCTCGGGCGCGTACTGGACACAGATCCCGTCGCCGGTACAGAGATCCTGGTCGATCCAGACCTCAAGCGCCTCGCCGTCGACTGCGGCCTCCTGCTGCACGGTCATTTCTCCTGCCGTTTTCTGCGTCGAGCGAACCGAAGACTGGGGAATCGGGCCAGCTCTGACGGGTGTTGAACACTTCGACCCTACCTCCGCCCGCTTCCCAATCATGTTCGGTGGGTATTCCCCTGGCGTGAGGGAGAGCGCAAGGGTGAAGATCGGACACACCCCGACAGTCTTTGTGATCTAGGGGTTTCAATCGACACCCACCCAGGTAGGGTCTGGAAGCGTCCAGCTCCCCTTGGAGGAGGTGAGGACCGTGGCAGCCCACGACGACGACATGAACCGCGGCATCCGCCCGGGACGAGGGTCCGATGACCCCGCCGGGCAGATTGCCTACCTTGAGCAGGAGATCGCCGTCCTGCGACGCAAGCTCGCCGACTCTCCGCGACACACGAGGATTCTCGAAGAGCGGATCGTCGAGTTGCAGACCAACCTGGCAGGCGTGTCCGCACAGAACGAAAGACTGGCGAACACACTCCGTGAGGCCCGCGACCAGATCGTGGCCCTCAAGGAGGAGGTCGACCGGCTCGCGCAGCCGCCGGCCGGCTTCGGTGTCTTCCTCACGGCGAACGAGGACGGCACGGCCGACATCTTCACCGGGGGCCGCAAGCTCCGGGTGAACGTCAGCCCCAGCGTCGAGCTCGACGAGCTCAGGCGCGGCCAGGAAGTGATGCTCAACGAAGCCCTCAACGTGGTCGAGGCCATGGAATACGAGAGCGTCGGCGACATCGTCACCCTCAAGGAGATCCTGGAGGACGGCGAGCGCGCCCTCGTCCAGGGGCACACAGACGAGGAACGGGTGGTACGGCTCGCCGAACCACTCCTGGACGTCAACATCCGCCCCGGAGACGCCCTGCTCCTCGAACCCCGTTCCGGCTATGTCTACGAAATCGTTCCCAAGAGCGAGGTCGAGGAACTCGTCCTCGAAGAGGTCCCGGACATCGGCTACGAGCAGATCGGCGGTCTGGGCGGCCAGATCGAGATGATCCGCGACGCGGTCGAGCTCCCCTACCTCTACCCCGACCTCTTCAAGGAACACGAACTGCGGCCCCCGAAGGGAGTCCTGCTCTACGGACCCCCCGGATGCGGAAAGACGCTCATCGCCAAGGCCGTGGCCAACTCACTGGCCAAGAAGGTCGCCGAAGTGACCGGCCAGGCCACCGGCAAGAGCTTCTTCCTCAACATCAAGGGCCCCGAGCTCCTGAACAAGTACGTCGGCGAGACCGAGCGGCAGATCCGCCTCGTCTTCCAGCGTGCCCGGGAGAAGGCCAGCGAGGGCACCCCCGTCATCGTCTTCTTCGACGAGATGGAGTCCCTCTTCCGCACCCGCGGATCCGGCGTCAGCTCGGACGTGGAGAACACCATCGTCCCGCAGCTCCTCGCCGAGATCGACGGTGTTGAAGGTCTGCAGAACGTGGTCGTCATCGGCGCCTCCAACCGCGAGGACATGATCGACCCCGCCATCCTGCGGCCCGGCCGGCTCGACGTGAAGATCAAGATCGAACGCCCGGACGCCGAAGCGGCCAAGGACATCTTCCAGAAGTACCTCACCGAACGCCTCCCCCTGCACTCCGAAGACGTCGGAGAGCACGGCGGCGACAGGGCGGCAACCGTCCACGGCATGATCCAGACAGCCGTGGAGCAGATGTACGCCGAGTCCGAGGAGAACCGCTTCCTGGAGGTCACCTACGCCAACGGTGACAAGGAAGTCCTCTACTTCAAGGACTTCAATTCCGGCGCCATGATCGAGAACATCGTGGGCCGCGCCAAGAAGATGGCCATCAAGGACTTCCTGGAACACAGCCAGAAGGGCCTCCGGGTCTCCCACCTCCTCCAGGCATGCGTGGACGAGTTCAAGGAGAACGAGGACCTCCCGAACACCACCAACCCCGACGACTGGGCCCGCATCTCCGGAAAGAAGGGCGAACGGATCGTCTATATCCGTACGCTCATCACCGGAAAGCAGGGCGCGGACACCGGACGCTCCATCGACACGGTGGCCAACACCGGTCAGTACCTGTAAAAGACAGGGCGGCTGCGGGTGCCCTCCACGGGGCATCCGCAGCCGCCTGCTTTTCCGGTCACGGCAGTAACACAGCAATGACGCAAATGATCTCCCCACCAGCGCAGTGGCGTTCTAGGCTCTTTCGTACCGCCGAGTCGCGCAGTGCGGGGACGGGCACCGCACACGCACCGGAGCACCAGCGGTACTTGAGCAGCGCCCCCGACCGAGGGCGCCGCCGGGCAAGGAGGGCCGCATGACCGTACGGCGAGTAATGGGCATCGAGACGGAGTACGGGATCTCCGTCCCCGGTCACCCCAACGCCAATGCCATGCTCACCTCGTCCCAGATCGTCAACGCCTACGCGGCGGCGATGCACCGGGCGCGCCGCGCCCGCTGGGACTTCGAGGAGGAGAACCCGCTGCGGGACGCGCGAGGCTTCGACCTCGCCCGGGAGGCCGCCGACTCCAGCCAGCTCACCGACGAGGACATCGGCCTGGCCAATGTCATCCTCACCAACGGTGCACGGCTGTACGTCGACCACGCACACCCGGAATACAGCTCCCCCGAAGTCACCAACCCGCGGGACGCGGTCCTGTGGGACAAGGCCGGCGAGCGCATCATGGCCGAGGCCGCGGAACGCGCCGCCCAGCTCCCCGGCGCCCAGCCGATCCACCTCTACAAGAACAACACCGACAACAAGGGCGCCTCCTACGGCACGCACGAGAACTACCTGATGAAGCGGGAGACCCCCTTCTCGGACATCGTGCGCCACCTCACGCCGTTCTTCGTCTCACGCCAGGTCGTCACCGGAGCGGGCCGCGTCGGCATCGGCCAGGACGGGCACGAGCACGGCTTCCAGCTCAGCCAGCGCGCCGACTACTTCGAGGTCGAGGTCGGCCTCGAGACCACCCTCAAGCGCCCCATCATCAACACCCGCGACGAACCACACGCCGACGCCGAGAAGTACCGCCGGCTGCACGTGATCATCGGGGACGCCAACCTCTCCGAGATCTCGACCTACCTCAAGCTCGGCACGACGGCCCTCGTCCTCTCCATGATCGAGGACGGCTTCATCGCCGTCGACCTGGCCGTGGACCAGCCCGTACGCACCCTCCACCAGGTCTCCCACGACCCCACCCTCAAGCGACTGGTCACGCTCCGCAGCGGCCGCACACTCACCGCGGTGCAACTGCAGATGGAGTACTTCGAGCTCTCCCGCAAGTACGTGGAGGAGCGCTTCGGGGCGGACGCCGACGAACAGACCAAGGACGTCCTCCTGCGCTGGGAGGACACCCTGAACCGCCTGGAGAACGACCCGATGAGCCTCTCCGGAGAGCTCGACTGGGTCGCCAAGCGGGAACTCATGGAGGGCTACCGGCGCCGTGACGGCCTCGACTGGGACGCCGCCCGGCTGCACCTGGTCGACCTCCAGTACGCCGACGTACGGGCCGAGAAGGGCCTCTACAACCGTCTCGCGGCCCGCGGCAAGATCAAGCGACTGCTGGACGAGAACGAGGTCGAGCGAGCCCGTACGACGCCGCCCGAGGACACCCGCGCCTATTTCCGCGGGCGCTGTCTGGAGCAGTACGCGGACGACGTGGCCGCGGCCTCCTGGGACTCGGTGATCTTCGACCTGCCCGGCCGGGACTCGCTCCAGCGCGTCCCAACCCTGGAGCCGCTTCGCGGAACGCGTAATCACGTCAAGGAGCTCCTGGACCGCTGCCGCACGGCGGAGGACCTGGTCAGGGTCCTTTCGGGCAACTGAGCTTCCGCCCGGACGGCACGCGCCGGACAGGGTGGAATACCCGGCGTTACGGGAATCATCGAGGTGGTCCCCGTACGTTGTGGCAACTGCGGGGCCGATGTCGGACCCTGCTTGTAGGGTCTGATCAAGAACGTCGAACCGAGCGGGGTGAGGGTTATGGCGACCAAGGACACCGGCGGCGGACAGCAGAAGGCGACGCGTTCCACCGAGGAGGTCGAGGAACAGTCGCAGGACGCGCAGACGACCGACGACCTCAAGGAACGCCAGGAAAAGCTGAGCGACGATGTCGACTCGGTTCTTGACGAAATTGACGATGTACTCGAAGAGAACGCCGAGGATTTCGTGAGGTCCTTCGTTCAGAAGGGTGGGCAGTAAGCCACTTTTTCCATCGAATCGCAGGTTCGAGTCGAGCGTGACTGAAGAAGTGGAAGCGCGAAGCTGCTCGCGGTGCAAGCAGGCCAAACCGCGGGCGGCCTTCGCGAGCAACAGGTCGATGCCCGACGGTCTCCAGGTGTACTGCCGGGAATGCTCCGCGGAGTACTACAGGCAACGCCAGGAGGCCAAGGGCAGGGCGGTGCGGGTCAAGGTGCCCGTACCGCCCGGTCACAAGCACTGTCCGCAGTACCGGGTCGTGAAGCGGCACTCCGCATGGGAGCGCAACAAGTCCTCCTCGGACGGTTGGGCAAGTCATTGCCGTGAATGCCGTGCGGAGCGGAACCGAGTCAGCTATTACCAGCGCAAGTACGGCCTCACTCCAGCCGAGTTGGACGCGATGGTCGCGGAGCAGCAGGGAATCTGCTGTATCTGCCTAAACGCCCCTGCCGAACATGTGGATCACTGCCACCAGACGGGTAGGGTCCGAGGCGTACTGTGCTTCAGCTGCAATGCCGCACTGGGGCAGTTCAAGGATCGGCCCGACGTCATGAGACGGGCTGCGACATACCTGGAAGGAAACGCGTGGAAGCCAACACTCGTAGCACCGGGCGTCTACCGGCTGCCTTCCTGACGCCCGGGTCGTCGTCCTTCATGGACTTCCTGTCCGAGCACCAGCCGGAGATGCTCCCGGGCAAGCGGCAACTGCCGCCCGTCCAGGGCGTGATCGAGGCCCCGCACGGCACGACGATCGTCGCCGTCACGTTCCCGGGCGGAGTCGTCCTCGCCGGTGACCGGCGGGCCACGATGGGGAACATCATCGCCCAGCGCGACATCGAGAAGGTGTTCCCGGCCGACGAGTACTCGGCGGTGGGCATCGCCGGCACGGCGGGTCTGGCCGTGGAGATGGTGAAGCTGTTCCAGCTCGAGCTGGAGCACTTCGAGAAGGTGGAGGGCGCGCAGCTCTCCCTGGAGGGCAAGGCGAACCGCCTGTCCACGATGATCCGTTCCAACCTCGGCATGGCCATGCAGGGTCTCGCCGTGGTGCCGCTCTTCGCGGGCTACGACGTGGACCGCGGCAGGGGCCGCATCTTCTCCTACGACGTCACCGGCGGCCGTTCCGAGGAGCACGGCTACGCGGCGACGGGCTCCGGCTCGCTCTTCGCGCGCGGTGCCATGAAGAAGCTCTACGCCAAGGATCTGACGGAGGACCAGGCCACGACGCTGGTCATCCAGGCCCTCTACGACGCGGCCGACGACGACTCGGCGACCGGTGGTCCCGACGTCGCGCGCCGGATCTACCCGATCGTCACCGTGATCACGGAGACCGGCTTCCGCCGGCTCACCGAGGAGGAGTCCTCCGAGATCGCCCGCGTGATCCTGGAGAGGCGGCTCCAGCAGCCCGACGGCCCGCGTGCCGCGCTGTACTGAACGCCCGTCTCTCTTCCAGGTGATCCAGTGACTTCGACAGAAAGGGACGGATAGCCGGTGTCGACGCCGTTCTATGTCTCACCCCAGCAGGCGATGGCCGACCGGGCGGAGTACGCCCGCAAGGGCATCGCCCGTGGCCGCAGCCTGGTCGTGCTGCAGTATGCCGACGGCATCGTGTTCGTCGGCGAGAACCCGTCCCGTGCGCTGCACAAGTTCAGCGAGATCTACGACCGGATCGGCTTCGCGGCCGCCGGTAAGTACAACGAGTACGAGAATCTGCGGATCGGCGGTGTGCGGTATGCCGACCTGCGTGGCTACACGTACGACCGTGACGACGTGACGGCTCGTGGTCTGGCCAATGTGTACGCCCAGACGCTGGGCACGATCTTCTCGTCGGCGGCGGAGAAGCCGTACGAGGTGGAGCTGGTGGTCGCGGAGGTCGGCGAGACGCCGGACGGTGACCAGATCTACCGGCTGCCGCACGACGGTTCGATCGTGGACGAGCACGGTTCGGTGGCCGTCGGTGGCAACGCCGAGCAGATCAGTACCTATCTGGACACGCAGCACCGGGACGGTATGTCCCTGGCGGAGGCGCTGAAGCTGGCTGTCCAGTCGCTGTCCCGGGAGCCGAACGGCGGTGAGCGGGACATTCCGGCCGAGCGGCTGGAGGTCGCGGTGCTGGACCGGACGCGGCCGCAGAAGCGGAAGTTCAGGCGGATCGTCGGTCGTCAGTTGTCCCGGTTGCTGGAGGCCGGGGGCGCGGAGACGGCGACGGAGGCCGAGGACGCCGACGACGAGTGAGGTGGTGACGGGCGCCCGTTGTCGGGTGCGCGTACGCGAGGGGCCGCCCGGTGCAGACCGGTGCGGCCCCTTCCGTGTGTTCCGGGTCCTGACGGTGGGTGGCGGGTCTCAGGCGCCGGGAGGGGCTGTGGAGCCGCGTACGACGAGTTCGACGGGGATGTCTTCCTCCGGGGGTGTGCGGCCGTCCAGGACGGCGAGGAGGGCTTTCATGCCCTGTTCGCCGAATCGTTCGGCGTCGAGGCGGACCGTGGTGAGTTCGGGGTCGAGGGCGCGGGCGAGGGCGAGGTCGTCGAGTCCGGTGATGGAGATGTCGTCGGGGATGCGCAGGCCGAGGCGGCGGGCGGCCTTGTAGGCGCCGGCGGCGAGTTTGTCGTCGTCGCAGATGACGGCGGTGGGGCGGGGTCCCGGTGCGGTGAGGGCGCTGTGGGCGGCGGCGAGCGCGTCTTCGAAGGAGATGGGGGCGGGGGCGACGCGGAGGCTGGTTCCGGGGACTTCGACGAGGCAGGCGGCGAGTTCGCGGGCGCGGACCTCGAAGGTCCAGGAGGGGATGTCGGCGGCGAGGTGCAGGAAGCGGCGGTGGCCGAGGGCCAGGAGGTGGTCGGTGACCTGGCGTACGCCGTCGGCGATGTCGAGGTTGACGGTGGCGGCGCCCTGGCTGCCGGCGGGGTCGCTGTCGAGCATGACGAGGGGGAGCTGGTCGCCGCGGATGGCGGTGAGGGCGTCGGCGGCCATGGAGGAGGCGATGACGCCGTCGAGGGCGGCCTGGGCGGAGCCGAAGGGGTCGCGGGCGGGGCCGATGCCTTCGGGAGAGGGGTAGAGGACCACTCCGAAGCCGTGCTGGGCTGCGACGCGGGCGGCGCCGGTGTAGACGCCGGCGAAGAACTCGGTGGTGAGTGCGGGGACGACGAGGAGGACGGTGCGGGTGCGGCCGAGGCGGAGGTTGCGGGCGGCCAGGTTGGGGCGGTAGCCGAGTTCCTGGGCGGCGTCTCGGACGCGTTCGGCGGTGGCGGGGGAGACGCGGCCGCGCCATTTGTCGCCGAGGACGAGGGAGACGGCTGCCTGGGAGACGCCGGCGGCCTCGGCGACGTCCCGGCTGGTGGGGCGCGTGCTACCTCTTGCCACCGTGGGCCTGCTCCTTCGTCTGGACTCGCGGTCAGCGCACATGGTACGTATGGAGGCAGACGTTATACGTAACACTTGAACGTCGCGCGCTATCGAGAAGGGCATGCCATGGCTGCGGGATACCTGGAGATCCTCAGGGCGAGGCACGCCACCAGGCTGCTGGTGGGGACGCTGGTGGGGCGGTTGCCGAACGCCACCGCGGCCATCGCCGTCGTGCTGTTCGTGCGGGCCGAGGGCGGCACGTACAGCCTGGCGGGCGCGCTCGCGGCCGTGTACGGGGTGGCCAACGCGGTGGGGCAGCCGCTGCTCGGCCGGCTCGTGGATCTGCACGGCCAGCCGCGGGTGCAGTTGCCGGCGGCGGTGGTCTCGGCGCTCGGCATGGGTGTCTTCGCCGTGGCCGGGACGGAGCCGGTGGCGCTCGCGTGCGCCGCGATGGCCGTGGCCGGGCTCTTCACGCCTCCGCTGGAGGGCGGCCTGCGGGCGCTGTGGCCCTCGGTGCTGCGTGAGGAGGAGCAGGTGCACACGGCGTACGCGATGGACGCGGTGGCGCAGGAAGTGATGTTCACCGTCGGACCGTTGCTGGTGACGCTGTGCGTCGCGCTCTGGTCCGCGGAGGCCGCCCTGCTGATCCTCGCTGTCGTCGGTGTCCTGGGGGCCCTCTCCGTGGTCCTCTCGCCGCCTTCGCGCGCGTGGCGTTCGGCTCCGCGCGAGGCGCACTGGCTCGGTGCCCTGCGCTCGCCGGGGCTGCTGGCGCTGCTCGGGGCGTTCCTGTTCATCGGGATGGCGCTGGGTTCGATCACGGTGGCGGCGGTGTCGTACGCGGACGCGCACGGCGGGGACGCGGTGTACGGGTGGCTGATGGCGGGCATCGGTCTCGGCGCGCTGCTTGGTGGTGTGGTCTACGGCGCGCGGCGGTGGGGCGGGGCGCCGGAGCGGCGACTGCGGGTGCTGGTCGCCCTTCTGGCGGTGTGTTACGTCCCGCTGGTGCTGGTGCCGGGTCCGGTCGCGATGACGGCGCTGACGACGCTCGCGGGGGTGTTCCTGGCGCCGAGCATCGCGTGTGCCTTCGTGCTGGTGGACCGGCATGCGCCGACCGGTACGGTCACCGAGGCTTTCTCGTGGCTTGTGACGACGTTCACCGTGGGCGCGTCGGTGGGTACGGGCCTCGCGGGGCCGGTCGTGGAGTGGGGCGGGGCGGCCCGGGGTTTCGCGGTTCCGGGGGTCGCGGGGGCCGCCGCTCTGGTGGTTCTGCTGGCCACGGGCGGGGTCCTCGCAGCTGCCGGGAGGGGCGGGGTTGTTGCGGCTTCATCGGAAAATGATCCAAACCGAGCCGTCGAACCCCGTTTCAGCTCAGGGGATCGGGCGTAATGTTCAGTCATGGACCGCCGCATTTTCGGGCTGGAGAACGAGTACGGCGTCACGTGTACGTTCAGGGGACAGCGTCGGCTGTCTCCCGACGAGGTGGCGCGGTACCTCTTCCGCCGTGTCGTGTCATGGGGCCGCAGCAGCAATGTCTTTCTGCGGAACGGTGCCCGCCTTTATCTCGACGTGGGATCACATCCGGAATACGCGACACCCGAATGTGACAACGTGACGGAGCTCGTCACCCACGACAAGGCCGGCGAGCGCATTCTCGAAGGTCTCCTGGTGGATGCCGAACGGCGCCTGCACGAGGAAGGGATCGCGGGCGACGTCTATCTGTTCAAGAACAACACCGACTCGGCAGGCAACTCCTACGGATGTCACGAGAACTATCTGGTGGCCCGGCACGGGGAGTTCTCGCGCCTCGCGGACATCCTGATCCCGTTCCTCGTCACGAGGCAGTTGCTGTGCGGCGCGGGCAAGGTGCTGCAGACGCCGCGTGGTGCCGTGTACTGCGTCAGCCAGCGGGCCGAGCACATCTGGGAGGGCGTCAGTTCCGCGACGACGCGGTCCCGGCCCATCATCAACACGCGTGACGAGCCGCACGCGGACGCCGAGCGGTACCGCCGGCTGCATGTGATCGTCGGCGACTCGAACATGTCCGAGACGACGATGCTCCTCAAGGTCGGTGCCACGGACCTCGTGCTGCGCATGATCGAGGCGGGCACCGTCATGCGTGACCTGACGCTGGAGAACCCCATTCGGGCGATCCGCGAGGTCAGCCACGACATCACGGGCCGCCGGAAGGTGCGTCTGGCCAGTGGCCGTGAGGCCTCCGCGCTGGAGGTGCAGCGCGAGTACTACGAGAAGGCCGTGGACTTCTGCGAGCGCCGCGGTATCCGTACGGGGACGGTCGAGCAGGTCCTCGAACTGTGGGGCCGTGTCCTCGACTCGATCGAGGCCGAGGACCTCGACAGGATCGGCACCGAGATCGACTGGGTGATGAAGTACCAGCTCATCGAGCGGTACCGGGCCAAACACAACATGACCATGTCGCACCCCCGGGTCGCGCAGATAGACCTCGCCTACCACGACATCCACCGTCGTCGTGGCCTGTACTACCTGCTGGAGAGGAAGGGGCAAGCCGCGCGGATCTGTAACGACTTGAAGATCTTCGAGGGCAAGTCGGTGCCCCCGCAGACCACTCGGGCGCGGCTGCGTGGTGACTTCATCCGTCGGGCGCAGGAGCAGCGGCGGGACTTCACCGTCGACTGGGTGCACCTGAAGCTCAACGATCAGGCGCAGCGCACGGTGTTGTGCAAGGACCCGTTCCGTTCGGTGGACGACCGGGTGGAGAAGCTCATCGCCGGAATGTGAGCCGGGAGTTCCGTGGGTGACGTGGAACGCAACGCGGGGCGCCGTACGTTTTCCGTACGGCGCCCTGCTCACGTCGTAGAGTTGCGCGCACGCCATCCACCAAGATCGACCGATACGAGGCCCCCACCGTGCGCCGACGCTCACTCCTCCTCTCCGTACCCGCTGGACTGGTCACACTCGCCGGATGCGGTGACGACGGCACGTCAGACACGGCGAAGTCCAGCAACAGTCCGTCGCCTTCGGCTTCCTCGGCGGCGTCCGCGCCGCCCCCGCCGAAGATCGTCGACGGTCCGCTGCCGGCGATCACGGCCGGTACGAAGTTCGGTGAGAAGCCGACCGTGGCCAAGGGCACGGGGGAGCCGTCGAAGGATCTGGCGGTCAGGACGGTGATCGCGGGCAACGGGAAGACGGTCGCGGAGAACGACTACATCCAGGCCAATTACCTGGGTCAGATCTGGGCCACGGCGAAGGTCTTCGACAACTCCTACGACCGGGGGACGCCGCTGGTCATCCAGTTGGCGCAGGGCGGGATCATCGACGGCTGGCGTTATGGTCTGGTCGGCAAGAAGACCGGCAGCCGTGTCGAGATGGCGGTGCCGCCGACCTGGGGTTACGGCTCGGAGGGCAACGCGCAGGCGGGTATCAAGGGCACGGACACGCTGGTGTTCGTGGTGGACATCGAGGACACGTTCAACTCGAAGAGCTCCGCCAAGGGCAAGAACGTGCCGCAGGGGGACGCCTCGCTGCCGACGGTCGGCACGAACACGGACGGCTCGGCTCCCAAGATCACGGTGCCGAAGAAGGACGCTCCGACGAAGCTCGTGGCGAACTACGTGATCGAGGGCGACGGCGACGTGGTCAAGGCCGACAGCAGTGTCCTGGTGCAGTACGAGGGTGTGCTGTGGGACAGCGGCAAGGAGTTCGACTCGACGTACAAGCGGGGCCAGCTGACGCAGTTCTCGCTGCAGCAGGTCGTCAAGGGCTGGGCGCAGGGGCTGACCGGCAAGAAGGTGGGCAGCCGTGTCCTCATCGTGATTCCGCCGGCTCTGGGCTACGGCGACAACCCGCCGGCCGGCAGCGGAATCAAGAAGGACTCCGTTCTCGTCTTCTCGGTCGACATCCTGGCGAAGTTCTGACCCCTCCGGGGATGTAAGACTGTCCGTGTTGTCCTTACGTACACAAAGCAGGAGCAAAGACGTGAGCATCGAGAAGCCCGAGATCGATTTCCCCGAGGGCCAGCCGCCGGCGGACCTTGAGATCAAGGACATCTGGGAGGGCGACGGCCCCGAGGCCAAGTCGGGCCAGAACGTCACGGTGCACTACGTGGGTGTGGCGTTCAGCACGGGTGAGGAGTTCGACGCGAGCTGGAACCGGAACTCCCCGTTCCGCTTCCCGCTCGGCGGCGGCCGTGTCATCAAGGGCTGGGACCGGGGCGTGCAGGGCATGAAGGTCGGCGGTCGTCGCCAGCTCACCATCCCCGCGCACCTTGCCTACGGCGACCAGAGCCCGACCCCGGCGATCAAGCCGGGCGAGACGCTGATCTTCGTGGTCGACCTGATCGCGGTCTGATCACGGCGGACCGGATCCGATCCGGATCGGATCATCTGGGGCCCATGCCCGTCCGGGCATGGGCCCTCGGCTTTTGCCGCGCCACGGTGGAGCGGTACGGTCATCGGTCGGAAGCACCATAGGAAGGGCGTCGATGGCCATTGCCAAGGCCGAGCGGCTGATGAACCTCGCACTGTGTCTGCTCGGGACGCGGCGGCCGCTCAGCAAGCGGGAGCTCCGCGAGTCCATCGAGGCCTATCTGGAGGCCGGTTCGGACGACTCCTTCAACCGGATGTTCGAGCGGGACAAGGACGATCTGCGCGAACTCGGCCTGGTCATCGAGACGGTGGAGAACCTCGACGGCGACGTCGGCTACCTCGCCCGCCGCGACAGCAACCGCCTGCCGCCGATCACCCTCGACGCCGAGGAGGCCGCCGCCCTCGGTCTGGCCGCCAAGGTCTGGCAGCAGGCCCGGCTCGCCGGAGCCGCGAGCGGGGCGCTCCAGAAGCTGCGCGCCGCGGGTCTGCCCGAGGACGTGGACCCGTACGGATCCCACGGCGCCCTCGAACCGCACATCCCCGTCCACGAGGCCGCCTTCGAGCCGCTGATGCTGGCCTGCCGCGACCGCCGCCCGGTCGTCTTCGACTACCGCAAGGCCAACGCCGCGCAGCCCGGGACCCGGCACGTCGAGCCCTGGGCCCTGGAGTGCTGGCGCGGCCACTGGTATCTCGCGGGCTGGGACCGCGACCGCGGCGCCGAACGCGTCTTCAGGCTCTCCCGGATCACCGGCAAGGTCCGCGCCCGTGCGGGCCGCTACACCGCCGAGGTCCCCGACGTGGTGACCGTCCGCGAGACGGTGTCCGGCTGGGCAGGGGAGATCACCGACCGCTCCGCGCTGATCCGGCTGCGTTCCGGCGCGGGCTACCCGCTGCGCGCCAAGGCCGTCTCGGTACGGGAACTGGGCGACGGCTGGGACGAGTTGGAGATTCCGTACGGGCACGGTCTGGACGCCTGGCTCGTGGAGTTCGGGCCGGACGTGGTGGTCGTGGAGCCCGCCGAACTGCGGGCCGATGTGGTCGACCGGCTGCGCGCCGTGGCCAAGGGCTGAGGGGAAAGTAAGAAAGTGGCAGGAAAACCGGCCAGGCCCACGAACGCGATCGACCAGACCCGGCGGATGCTGTCCCTGGTGACGTATCTGCGCGAGCGCCCCGGTGCCCGCGTCAGTGATGTGGCCCGTGCCTTCGGGATCACCGAGGACGAGCTGATCTCCGATCTCGACGTGCTGCCGCTGTGCGGGACGAGTTTTCGCGGCGGGGATCTGCTCGACATCGACACGGACGGCGACCGGATCTGGTGGCACAACCCGGACGACGTCGCCGAGCCGCTGCGGATCGCCGCCGACGAGGCGACCGCGCTGCTGGTGGCCGCCCGCGCGGTGTCCACCCTGCCCGGTCTGCGCGAGGGCGACCGGCAGGCGCTGCTGCGGGCCACCGCCAAGGTGGAGGCCGCTTCGGGCGAGGCGGCCTGTGCCAGTTCCCGGCTGTCGGTGACCTTCGAGTCCGAGGGTGGTGTCTTCGCCGACGTGGACCGGGCGATCTCCGAACGGCGCCGGCTGTGGATCCGCTACTACTCGCCCTCGCGGGACGAGCTCAGTGAACGCGAGATCGACCCGATCCGCCTGGTCAGCGTCGGTCACACCTATGTGGAGGCCTGGTGCCGCCGCTCCGAGGCGCGCCGTACCTTCCGGCTGGACCGGGTCGCCGAGATCCGCATCCTGGACGAGCCGTCCGCGCCGCCCGAGATCGAGCTGCGGGACCTGTCCGAGGGTCTCGTCCAGCCCGCGGCGGAGGATCCCGAGGTCGTCGTCGAGGTGGGTCCCGGCGGGCGCTGGGTCGCCGAGTACTACCCGCACGACAGCGCGGATGAGCTGCCGGACGGCGGGCTGCGTATCACCTTGCGGACTCCCGACCCCGCCTCGCTGCGGCGGCTGGCCCTGCGTCTCGGCGGTGACGGCCGGATCGTCTCGCCGCAGGGTCTCGCGGACAGCGCGCGGAGCGCGGCCCGCGAGGCGCTCGCCGCCTACGACGGGCCCGGCGGGCCCGGAGCCCAGGACAGTCCGTACGAGGGGCGGGAGCAGGGGCTTTGAGGACGTCGGGGTCTGGTGCGCAGGGAAGGCCGGGTGGCCCGGAGAAGCCGGGTTCCGTGCGGCGGGCGGGCGTGACGGGGCGCGCCGGGTCGGCCGCGGGCGGTCCCGGGCGTGCCGGGTCCGTCCCGGGCGTGGCGGAGATCTCGGTGGGGACGGCCTTCGCCGGGATGCGCCGGGTCGTCGAGGTCATGTTCAAGGCCGCCTGCCCCGACTGCCGGGCCGGTTTCGAGCTCACGCCCGGTGCCCTGCGCCTGGCCATCGGCGCCAGCAGCCGTACGACGTTCTACTCGTTCACCTGCCCCGCGTGCGGGGCGGCCGTCCGCAAGCCCGCGGGGGAGCGCATCGTGGAACTGCTCACCGGGGGCGGGGTCCGCACGCTGCGGCTGCACTCCACCCTCTAGGGTCGTCGTCATGTTGTGGCCGATGTTTGCGATCGCCGCGGGTTTCCTGGGAATCACGGTTCTCGGGGTCCTCGCCGTCCGTGTCTTCCTGGAAACGGAGCGTCTGGGCCGCCAGGTGGCCGATTCCGCGCGCCGTATCAGCACCGCCTCCGAGGACCTGGAGAAGGCCGCGGCGGGGGCGGCGCGCTCCATGGATACGGTATGAGTCGTTCCATGGATGCGTAATGCGTCACGCTGGCCTGTCGACTTGGTGCGGGGGCCAGGTACGCTCATGGGCGCGGCCCGGAGAATGAGGCGCGGGCCGCGAACTGGGAGTACGCACAGGGATTGCCCCGCGTTCACCCCTGAGCGTTACGATCGCTGACATCACGATGATCGGACACATGTCCGATCGATCGGCCAGCACCCCGACCATGCAGCCTCGGTGAGAAGGTAAAGACTTATGTTCGGAAGGCTCGGAGCTCCCGAGATCATTCTCATCCTCGTCGTCATCATCCTGCTGTTCGGCGCGAAGAAGCTTCCGGACATGGCGCGCTCCCTCGGCAAGTCCGCCCGGATCCTCAAGAGCGAGGCGAAGGCGATGAAGGAAGAGGGCAGCGGCCCGGCCGCTCCGGCCGGTCAGCCCGCCGGTGACGAGCAGCCCCCCGCGCAGCGCACCATCCAGGCGGCCCCCGGCGACGTGACCAGCTCGCGCCCGGTCAACGAGCCGACGGACACGACCCAGCGCTGACGCAGGGCCGGTGACATCCGGCCCGCCGCATGAGATGAGGATGTGGGTTGCTCACGTCTGCCCGCAACACGGAGAAGGACCCCGAGGGGCGCATGCCCCTCGCGGACCATCTTCGCGAGCTTCGCAACCGGCTCGCGAAGGCGGTGCTGGCCATCGTCCTCGTGACGGTCGTCGCGGCCTTCTACTACAACGACATCATCAACTTCTTCACCAAGCCGGTCCTTGACTCCGTCGGGTGCCCGGAGACGTTCGCCGAACTGGCGAAGCAGCCCAAGAACCATCAGTGCGCGCAGATCACCATCAACGGTCTGCTCGCCCCGTTCACCCTGGCGCTGAAGGTCTCCCTGATGGCGGGCGTCGTGCTCGCCTCGCCGGTCTGGCTCTACCAGCTCTGGGCGTTCGTCGCCCCGGGTCTGCACAGGAGCGAGAAGAAGTACGCGTACGCGTTCGTCGGCACCGGCGTCCCGCTGTTCCTCGGTGGCGCGTTCTTCGCCTACAAGGTGCTTCCCACCACGGCGAAGGTCCTGATGGAGTTCACGCCGGACGGCGTGAACAACCTTCTGCCGCTGGACGACCTGCTCGACCTGGTCACGCGCATGGTGGTCGTGTTCGGTCTCTCCTTCGAGCTGCCCCTGCTGCTGGTGATGCTCAACCTCACGGGCATCCTCACCGGCACGCGCATGCTCGGCTGGTGGCGCGGCATGATCATCGGCATCACGGTCTTCGCCGCCGTCGCCACTCCCAGCACCGACCCGCTGACGATGCTCGCGCTCGCCGGGCCGATCTGGATCCTGTACTTCGGCGCGGTTCTCTTCTCCCTGCTCAACGACCGGCGCAAGCGCCGGCGCGACGAGTCCGGGCCCGCCGACGACGAGGCGTCCGACCTCGACCTCACCCCTGAGGACATCGGCGACGTCGAGAACGTGTCGGCCCGCCGGACCCTTCCGGAGCAGGCCACCACGGACCGGGTCAACGGTTATGACGACGTGACCTGACGGAGCCCGTGACCTCGTAGGGTCACCCTGTGACCAGCGAGATCACCCTCATAGTCAACCCCACCGCGGGCCGCGGCCGGGGCGCCCGAGCGGCGCTGCCGGCCGCTTCCGTTCTGCGTGCCGCGGGATTCTCCGTCGAGACCGTCCAGGGCGAGGACCCGGCCGACGCCCTGGCGCGGGCGCGCGAGGCGGTCGCCGGCGGCACCGGCGCCCTCGTCGCGGTCGGCGGGGACGGCATGGCGAACCTGGCGCTCCAGGCCGTCGCCGGAACCCGCACCCCCTTCGGGCTGGTCGCCGCCGGCACCGGCAACGACTTCGCGCGGGCCCTCGGCCTGCCCGTGGGCGACCCGGCGGCCGCGGGACGCATGATCGCCGAGGCGCTGAAGGGCGAGAGACTGCGCGAGGTCGACCTGGGCCGGGTGAACGGCACCTGGTTCGGCACCGTCCTCGCCTCCGGGTTCGACTCCCGGGTCAACGACCGCGGGAACCGGATGCGCCTGCCCGTCGGCCGCTTCAAGTACGACGTCGCGATGGTCGCCGAACTGGCCGCGTTCCGGCCCGTCCCGTACCGCATCACGCTCGACGGCGGCGAGACCCTGGAGACCGAGGCGACGCTGGTGGCCGTCGGCAACGGACCGTCGTACGGCGGCGGCATGAGGATCTGCCCCGGCGCGAGCCTCGGCGACGGACTGTTCGACATCACGGTGGTCGGGGACTGCTCCCGCTCGACCCTGCTCAAGATCTTCCCCCGCGTCTACCGGGGCACCCACGTCGGACATCCCGTGGTGAGCGTGCTGCGGGCGGCCAAGGTGGAACTCCTCGCCGAGGGCGTCACCGGCTACGCGGACGGAGAGCCGCTGGGCCCGCTGCCGCTCACGGCGGAGTGCGTACGGGCCGCGGTGCGCGTCGCACTTCCCTGAGCTGCGGGGATCCGGGGTTTCACAGCCGCTTATCGGGATAATGATCGTCCTTGTGTCAGTGCCTCCCGGTAGTCTCGAAAGCACGATGACAGAGGACCTCTCACCGGCCGAGCGGTACGCGGCAGCACGCAGGCGCGCTGCCGAGCAGGCCACCGCGCTCGCCTCCTTCCGCGAGATGTACGACTTCGGCCTCGACCCCTTCCAGATCGAGGCCTGCCAGGCCCTCGAAGCGGGCAAGGGTGTGCTGGTGGCCGCGCCCACCGGCTCGGGCAAGACGATCGTCGGCGAGTTCGCCGTCCACCTCGCCCTCCAGCAGGGCAAGAAGTGCTTCTACACCACGCCGATCAAGGCGCTCTCCAACCAGAAGTACGCCGACCTGTGCCGCCGGTACGGCGCGGACAAGGTCGGCCTCCTCACCGGCGACAACAGCGTCAACTCCGAGGCACCGGTGGTCGTCATGACCACCGAGGTCCTGAGGAACATGCTGTACGCGGGCTCACAGACCCTTCTCGGACTCGGCTATGTGGTGATGGACGAGGTGCACTACCTCTCCGACCGCTTCCGCGGCGCCGTCTGGGAGGAAGTGATCATCCACCTCCAAGAGTCGGTGACCCTGGTGTCGCTCTCGGCGACCGTCTCGAACGCCGAGGAGTTCGGCGACTGGCTGGACACCGTGCGCGGCGACACCCAGGTGATCGTCTCCGAGCACCGGCCCGTCCCGCTGTTCCAGCATGTGCTGGCCGGACGGCGGATGTACGACCTCTTCGAGGAGGGCGAGGGCCAGCGCAAGGCCGTCAACCCCGACCTCACGCGCATGGCGCGCATGGAGGCGAGCCGTCCGTCGTACCAGGACCGCAGACGCGGCCGCGCGATGCGCGAGGCCGACCGGGAGCGGGAGCGCAGACAGCGCTCGCGGATCTGGACGCCGGGCCGGCCCGAGGTCATCGAGCGGCTCGACGCCGAAGGGCTGCTGCCCGCCATCACGTTCATCTTCAGCCGCGCGGCCTGTGAGGCCGCCGTGCAGCAGTGCCTGTTCGCAGGGCTGCGGCTGAACGACGACGCGGCGCGCGCACGGGTGCGTGAACTCGTCGAGGAGCGCACCGCCTCCATCCCGGACGAGGACCTGCACGTCCTCGGCTACTTCGAATGGCTGGAGGGCCTGGAGCGGGGCATCGCGGCCCACCACGCGGGCATGCTGCCCACCTTCAAGGAGGTCGTCGAGGAACTCTTCGTCCGCGGCCTCGTCAAGGCGGTCTTCGCGACGGAGACCCTCGCGCTCGGCATCAACATGCCGGCCCGTTCGGTGGTGTTGGAGAAGCTCGTCAAGTGGAACGGTGAGCAGCACGCCGACATCACACCCGGCGAGTACACCCAGCTCACCGGCCGGGCCGGCCGCCGCGGCATCGACGTCGAGGGCCACGCGGTCGTGCTGTGGCAGCGCGGCTTCGTCCCCGAGCACCTCGCGGGACTCGCGGGCACGCGCACCTATCCGCTGCGCTCCAGCTTCAAGCCGTCGTACAACATGGCGGTGAACCTGGTCGAGCAGTTCGGTCGGCACCGCTCGCGCGAGCTGCTGGAGACGTCCTTCGCGCAGTTCCAGGCCGACAAGTCGGTCGTCGGGATCTCCCGGCAGGTGCAGCGCAACGAGGAGGGCCTCGAAGGCTACAAGGAGTCGATGACCTGCCACCTCGGGGACTTCGACGCCTACATGGGGCTGCGCCGCGAACTCAAGGACCGCGAGACGGATCTGGCCCGCCAGGGTATGTCTGAGCGCCGGGCCGAGGCGGCCGTCGCCCTGGAGAAGCTGAAGCCGGGTGACATCATCCATGTGCCGACCGGCAAGTACGCGGGACTGGCGCTGGTCCTCGAACCCGGGCTGCCCGCCGGCCGGTCGAACGGCCACCGCGGCTTCGAGCAGCACGACGGACCGCGTCCGCTGGTGCTCACCGCCGAGCGCCAGGTGAAGCGGCTGGCCTCGATGGACTTCCCGGTGCCGGTCGAGGCACTCGACCGGATGCGGATCCCCAAGTCCTTCAACGCCCGTTCGCCGCAGTCACGTAGAGACCTCGCCTCCGCCCTGCGCACGAAGGCCGGGCACATCGTGCCGGACCGGCACCGCAAGAGGCGCTCCGAGGCGGCCGACGACCGTGAGATCGCCCGGCTGCGCACGGCGATCCGCGCGCACCCCTGCCACGGCTGCAACGACCGCGAGGACCACGCCCGTTGGGCCGAGCGCTACCACCGGCTCCAGCGGGACACCTCGCAGCTCGAGCGCCGCATCGAGGGCCGGACGAACACCATCGCCCGTACCTTCGACCGGATCGTGGCCCTGCTCACCGAGCTGGACTATCTGCGGGCCGACGAGGTCACCGAGCACGGCAAGCGGCTCGCCCGGCTGTACGGGGAACTCGACCTGCTGGCCAGCGAATGCCTGCGCGCCAGCGTCTGGGACGGGCTCTCCCCGGCCGAACTGGCCGCCTGCGTCTCGGCGTTGGTGTACGAGTCGCGGGTCGCGGACGACGCGATGGCGCCGAAGGTGCCGTCCGGCAAGGCGAAGGCCGCGCTCGGCGAGATGGTGCGCATCTGGGGCAGGCTGGACGCGCTGGAGGAGGACTTCGGGATCAACCAGGCGGAGGGCGTGGGCCAGCGCGAGCCGGACCTCGGGTTCGCCTGGGCCGCCCACGAGTGGGCGTCCGGCAAGGGTCTGGACGAGGTGCTGCGCGAGGCCGAGATGCCCGCCGGTGACTTCGTGCGCTGGTGCAAGCAGGTCATCGATGTCCTCGGCCAGATCGCGGCGGCCGCGCCCGTCTCGGGCGGCGAGAGGTCGACGGTCGCGAAGAACGCACGCAAGGCGGTCGAGGCCCTGCTGCGCGGGGTCGTGGCCTACTCGTCGGTCGGCTGACCGACGACGGCCGGGCCGTCGCCGGGTCCGGGGCCTGAGCCCCGCCCGGCGGCGGCCCGTGCCCGAACCGCGGTGTGTCTGTGCCCGGCCGGCACCGGCCGCTCCCGGCTTCGGCGGGTGCGGTCCGCCGTCGGCCGGGTGTCGGTTGCCGCCGGGCGATGTCCGACCCTGCGGGGTGCGGTCAGCCGGGCTGCCGGTCGTCCAGGTACGCGCGCCAGCCGCCGTACCGGGTGATGTCGGGGGCGTCCTTCAGTGCGCCGGGTTCGCAGAGGAAGCCGGGCACGTGGGTGCCGTCGGCGAGTTCGACGCTGCCCAGGGTCATCGGGCGGGAGAGTGCCGCCAGCAGGCGTCCGAGGCCCTCGGCGGGCAGGCTCCACACCTCGGCCTCGACGGCGGCGCCGCCCGAGCCGACGTGGACGAGCCCAGGCTTCGGCGGACTGGTCGCCAGGGCGTGCAGACGGTAGACGGCGGCGGTCGTCGTCGTCCGTTCGAGGCGGGCGCCCAGAGACAGCAACTGCGGGTTCAGCGGCCGGCCGGACAGATGCGCCCCCACCACGGCGAGGCGGGTCTCCGGTTCCAGGAGGCGGGCGATCCCTGCGAGCCGTTCGTCGGTGAACGCCGGGCCGATCAGCATCACCCCGAACGGACGTCCCGCGGCCGTCCGTCCGGCCGGGACGGCGACCGCCGCCAGGTCGAACAGGTTCGTCGAGTTGGTGAAGCGGCCCAGCCGGGCGTTGGCGCCCAGCGGGTCGGCGGCGACCTCGGCGAGCGTGGGATGGCCGGGCGCGGTCGGCAGGAGCAGCGCGTCGGCGTCGGACAGTTCGGCCAGGGCCCGGGCGCGCAGGCCGGCCAGCCGCTCCTGGTCCGCGTAGAGTTGGTGGGCCGGGATGTCCCGCGCGCGGGTGATGATCCCGGCGACGGTCGGGTCGAGCCCGGCACCCCCCTCCGAGGTCTGCTTGTCGACAAAGCCCCCTACCGCCGTGTAGCGCTCGGCGACGAACGCGCCCTCGTAGAGCATCGCGGCGGCCTCGGTGAACGGGGCGAGGTCGAGGGTGCGTACCTCGGCCCCCGCCGCGACGAGCGCGCGCACCGCCGCCTCGTAGGCCTCCGCCCAGCCCTCGTCCAGTTCGCCGAGTTGTGCCGTCGGCGGGACGGCGACGCGCCACGGGCCGGGCGCGCGCTGTGCCAGGGGCGGCAGTTCGCGTCCGGAGGGGGACGCGAGACGGGCGAGGGCCTGTTCGGCCTCCGGCAGGGTGCGGGCGAACACGGTCACGCAGTCCAGGGAGGCGCAGGCCGGGACGACGCCGGTGGCCGGCACCAGGCCGCGGGTCGGCTTGAGGCCGACGATGCCGTTGAACGCGGCGGGCACGCGGCCCGAGCCGGCGGTGTCCGTGCCGAGCGCCAGGTCGACGATGCCGAGGGCCACCGCCACGGCCGATCCCGAGCTGGAGCCGCCGCTGATCCTTTCCGGGTCCAGGGCCCCCCGGACCGCGCCGTACGGCGAGCGGGTGCCGACCAGGCCGGTGGCGAACTGGTCCATGTTGGTGGTGCCGAGCACGACGGCTCCGGCCGCGCGGAGACGGGCGACCGCGGGGGCGTCGGCCTTCGGGGCGTAGGCGTAGGCCGGGCATCCGGCGGTGGTGGGCAGGCCGGCCACGTCGATGTTGCCCTTCACGGCGAGGAGCCGGCCGGCGAGCGGGAGACGCTCTCCGCCAGCTACCCGCTCGTCCACGGCACGGGCCTCGCGTTCGGCCTCCGCCCGGGGGCGCAGGTCGATCCAGATCTCGGGGCGGTCCACGGCCTCGATACGGGCGTACGCCATGCGGACTCGGGTGAGGGCGGACATCGGGACTCCTTGCGCTGAGAGGGTGCCCGGCCCGGGGCCCGGTCCGTGACGCGTCCCGTGACCCGCCGGGTTTCCCCCGCCCGGCGGGTCAGGGCCCTGAAAAGGAGACCGGCCGGGTGCGGGCGGCGGAGGAGCAGGGTCCACGGGCGGGCGGAGAGCAGGGTCGTACGGGCGGAGGGCAGGGGGCGGACGGGCGGAGACGGCAGCGGGCGCGGCGCGGGGTCAGGACGGGGACGGTTCCAGGGGCGCGAGCACGAGCAGGGCCGTGCCCGCCTCCACCTGCGCGCCCGGGCGGGTGAGGATCCGCTGGACCACGCCGTCGATCGGGGCGGGGACACGCGACTCCATCTTCATCGCTTCCAGCGCGAGCAACGGCTGCCCCGCCGTGACCTGTTCGCCCGGAGCCACGTTGAGCTGCCACACCGACGCGGCGAACTCGGCCTCGATCAGCCGGCCGCCCGCCGGGACCGTCACCTCGACGGCCGGCGCGGGCGCGGACCCCGCGTCCTCGGCCCGTGTGAACTCGCCCGCCGCCTCCCAGGCGTCCCGCTCGGCGGAGAACGCGCCGCCCTGCCGGGACCGGAACTCCGCGACGGACTCGGCGTTCTCGGCGAGGAAAGCCTCGTACGCGGCGAGGGAGAAGGTGCCCTCCTCCACGCGTGGCACGAAACGGCCGGAGACGATGTCGGCCCGCAGTTCGAGGAGTTCGTCCGCCTCCACCGGGTACCACTTGATCCGGTCGAAGAAGCGCAGCAGCCACGGCGAGCCCGGCTCGAACGCGCCGCGCTGCTGCCAGGGCGACCACACCTGGGTCGTACGGCCGACGAACTGGTAGCCGCCCGGGCCCTCCATGCCGTAGACGCAGAGGTAGGCGCCGCCGATGCCGACCGAGTTCTCGGCGGTCCAGGTGCGGGCCGGGTTGTACTTCGTGGTGACCAGACGATGGCGCGGGTCGAGCGGGGTGGCGACCGGCGCTCCGAGGTAGACGTCGCCCAGGCCGAGGACGAGGTACTCGGCGTCGAAGACGGTGCGGTAGACGTCGTCCACCGAGTCCAGGCCGTTGACCCGGCGGATGAACTCGATGTTCCAGGGGCACCAGGGGGCGTCGTCGCGGACACCGGCCATGTAGCGGGCGATGGCCTCGCGGGTGGCCGGGTCGTCCCAGGACAGCGGGAGATGGACGGTGCGGGAGGGGACGACGAGCAGGTCGCTCGGGGGCAGGGCGCGGACCGTGCGCCGTACGGCGTCCAGGAGTTCGCGCTGGGGCAGCCGGCGCGGGTCCGTCTGGATCTGCAGGGAGCGGATGCCCGGCGTGAGGTCCGTGACGCCGTCGAGATCCGCCTCGGTCACCGCCTCCATCAGCGCGTGCACCCGCATGCGCAGGGCCAGGTCCAGTTGCATGGGCCCGAACTCGACCAGCAGGTTGTCGTCGCCGCTGCGGCGGTACGTCACGTCGCCGTCCCGGGCGAGCACGCCGCCGTCGACGATCGCGGGCCGCGCCGAACCGTCGTCGGCCAGCGGCGCGAAGCGCACGGTGTCGCCGGGGCGGAGCTGGCCGAGCTTCCAGCGTTCCGTGGTGACGACGGTCGCCGGGCACACGAAGCCGCCGAGGGAGGGGCCGTCCGGGCCGAGCAGCACCGGCATGTCGCCGGTGTAGTCGACGGCCCCGACCGAGTAGGGGGTGTCGTGGATGTTGGAGGGGTGCAGGCCGGCCTCGCCGCCATCGGTGCGGGCCCAGCGGGGCTTGGGCCCGACGAGCCGCACTCCGGTGCGGGCCGAGTTGAAGTGGACCTTCCAGTCGGCGGCGTAGAAGTCGTGGATGTCGTCCTCGGTGAAGAACTCCGGTGCCGCGTGGGGTCCTTCGAGGGCGCCGATCCGCCATGCGGCGGTGAAGGCGGGGCGCTCGGCGGGCGGCACGGGTGTCCCGGATTCCGTGACCGTGCCGCCGTGCAGGACGTCGCCGGTGCGCAGGGTCCGGCCGCCGTGGCCGCCGAACCGGCCGAGGGTGAAGGTGGAGGCGCTGCCGAGGAAGGGGGGCACGTCCAGGCCGCCGCCCGCGAACAGTACGTAGGTGCGCAGTCCGTGCCCGTCGGGCGCCCCCACCTCCAGCACCGCCCCGGCCGGCACGGTGACCGGCTCCCACTGGGCGATGGCCGACCCGTCCACGGTGACCGGTGCGGGTGCGCCCGTGACGCAGACCGTCGTGGCGTGGGTGAACCTCAACGCCGGTCCCCGCAGGGTGCATTCGAGTCCGGGCGCGCCCTCGGGATTGCCGAGCGCTCGGTTGCCGAGCCGGAAGGAGAGGTCGTCCATCGGGCCGCACGGCGGTACCCCGACCTGCCAGTAGCCGGTGCGTCCCGGCCAGTCCTGCACGGTGGTGAGCGTGCCGCCGGACACGACCTCGACGCGCGGGGTGGGATCGCTCACGCCGGCCAGCGTGGCGGTGGAGTGCTCCGCCTTCCGGAAGGACGGTTCGGCGAGCGCGGCCCGCACCAGGCCGAGGTTCGTCTCGATGCCGTCCACGCGGGTCGCGGCCAGTGCCGCGTCGAGGCGTTCCAGGGCCTCGGCCCGGTCCGCCCCGTGGGCGATGACCTTCGCGAGCATCGGATCGTAGGAGGTGGTCACCTCGGTGCCGGTCTCGACCCAGCCGTCGACGCGGACCCCGTCGGGGAACGCGACCCGGGTCAACAGGCCCGCGCTGGGCTGGTGTTCGCGCGAGGGGTCCTCGGCGTACACCCGCGCCTCCACGGCGTGGCCGCGCGGTGCCCCCGGTTCCCGTACGACATCGGACTCGCCCCGGGCCAGCCGCAGCATCCAGGCGACCAGGTCGACGCCGTAGATCTCCTCGGTGACCGGGTGTTCCACCTGGAGGCGGGTGTTGACCTCCAGGAAGTACGCCTCCTCGCGGGCGGCGTCGTAGACGAACTCGACGGTTCCGGCCGAGCGGTAGCCGACCGAGGCGCACAACTCGCGTGCGGCGGAGGCGAGCCCGTCGCGGATGTGGGAGGGCAGGCCGGGGGCGGGTGCCTCCTCCAGGACCTTCTGGTTGCGGCGCTGGAGCGAGCAGTCGCGGTCGCCGAAGGTGACGACGCGGCCCCGGCCGTCGCCGAAGACCTGCACCTCGACATGGCGGGCGGGTTCGACCAGGCGCTCCAGGAACACCCCGGCCGAGGAGAACGAGGCCGCCGCGACGCGCTGCACCCGGTCCCAGGCCTCCGTCAGTTCCCCGGCGGATCGACATGCCGACATGCCGATGCCGCCGCCACCGCCGGTGGCCTTGAGCATGACGGGGTAGCCGATGCGGCCGGCCGCCTCCAGGGCCTCGGGGAGGCCGGGGAGCAGTCCGGTGCCCGGTGCGAGCGGTACCCCGGCGGCCTCGGCCGCCGCCCGCGCCGTGTGCTTGGCGCCGAACAGTTCGAGCTGTTCCGGTGCGGGCCCGACGAACACGATCCCGGCGTCCTCGCAGCGGCGGGCGAACGCCGCGTCCTCGGACAGGAAGCCGTATCCGGGATGGATGGCCCCGGCTCCGGTGTCCTTGGCGGCCTTCAGGACCAGGTCGGCGTCGAGGTAGGACTCCTTCGCGGGGGCGGGGCCGAGCCGTACGGCCTCGTCGGCGAGGCGGACGTGGGGTGCGGCGCGGTCGGCGTCGGAGTACACGGCGACGGTGCGCAGGCCCAGTTCGCGGGCCGTGCGGATGATGCGGACGGCGATCTCGCCGCGGTTGGCGACCAGGAGGGTGTCGAAGCTCATGCAGAGTCCCCGATCGTCATCGCGACCGCGGTCGGCTCGAAGCCGTTGCACGGGTTGTTGATCTGGGGGCAGTTGGAGACCAGGACGATCACGTCGCGGTCGGCACGCAGGGTCAGCCGGCGTCGCGGGGCGGAGATGCCGTCGACGATGCCGAGGGTGCCGTCCTTCTCGACGGGCACGTTCATGTACCAGTTGATGTTCGACACGAGATCGCGCTTGCCGAGGCCGTAACGGGAGCCCTCGGCGAGGAAGTTGTCCACGCAGGCGTGCTGGGACCAGGTGTGGTGGCCGTAGCGCAGGGTGTTCGACTCCTTGGAGCAGGCGCCGCCGACGGTGTCGTGCCGGCCGACCTCGTCCTCGGTGACGGTCATGAGCGGGGTGTGCTCGTTCGACATCAGCACGCTGCCGGTGGTCAGGAAGATGTTTCCCTGGGCCTGGATCGTGTCGGGCGCGCTGTAGCGGACGGCGGTGTCCGCGGCGTCGTACACCAGGAAGTCGACGGCCTGGTTGCCGTGCAGGTCGGTGACGGTGAGCGTCTGGCCGGCGCGGAGGAGCGCGGACCAGGCGGCGCGGGCCGGGACGGTGACGTGCGTCATGCGAGCCCCCTCGTGGCAAGGAATTCGGCGGTGTTGAGGAAGGCGCGGCGGCCCTCGGGTGTGGCCTCCCACAGCGGGTCGCCCGCCGCGGTCGCCCGCGCGCGCCAGGCCAGCACCTCCAGGGGGGTGCTCGTGTAGGCGGGGCGCGGGTCGGCCGGGTGCGGCACGTTCGCGATCAGCACGGTGACGTCCTGCTCGGCGCGCAGGGTGACGGCGGCGCCGGGTCCGGCCGAGCCGGTGAAGTCCGGCGAGCCGTCGTCGCGTATCTCCACGCCCTGGAAGAAGGAGAGCGAGGGCGGCAGGTCGCGGGGTGTGAGCCCGTTCTTGGCGGCGGCCAGCTTGAACAGCTCGCGGCCGGCCGGGGACGCGGACTGCGGGGTTCCGTCCCCGTAGCGCCCGGTGTTGCGTACGAGCGTGGAGGTGCCGCAGAGGGTGTCGTGCCGGCCGGAGGTGTCGGCGATCACGGAGGCGAGCACCCGGCCCTGGTCGGAGAGGAGCAGCCGCCCCGCGCCCAGGTAGGCGTTCCACTGGACCTTGACGGTGTCGGCGACGTTCAGGCGTTCCCACGGCCGGTCCGCGACGTACAGCAGGAGGTGGGCGCAGGCGTCGCCGGCGAGGTCGGTCAGGCGCAGTTCGGTGCCTCGGGCCAGCACCTTGTGCGTGTAGTTGCCGCCGGCCACGGACTCGGCCCAGACGAGGGGGCCCGCCTCGGGCGGCGGGGCCGGCCAGTCGTCCGCGGGGACCACGGGCATCGTCTCGGCGCGGGTTCCCTGCTGGGCGCGGGCGTGATCGCGTGCTCCGTGTGTGGTCGCTGTCGCCATCGCGGGTCCTCCGACTCCTCGGTCATTTCTGTCGCGTGACAGAAATTAGGGGCGGGGCGGGTCGCGGCCGTGTCCCGCGTGTTGCCGGGCGGTTACCTGTCCCTCACGCGGAGCGCGCCGCCGGTGAGGGGCCGTGCGCGGCGCGGCCCGGTGTCCGCCGTGCGCGCCGCGGCGCCCCGCCCGGGGCGCGTCGGGTGTGCGAGGATCGAACGCATGGGAACGGGTGGCGGACGCCGGGTCGGCAGGCCCCGGGCCGCGCAGCGGCCGGACAGCGGGCTGTCGCCGCGCGCCGAACTGCTGGACGCGGCCGCCGAGTTGTTCACGACGCGGGGATACGCGGCCACCACCACCCGGGCCGTCGCCGAGCGGGCGGGCATGCGTCAGGCGTCCATGTACCACTACGTCACCGGCAAGGAGGAGCTGCTCGCCGAGCTCCTGGAGTCCACGGTCACCCCCTCCCTGGCGTACGCCCGTGAGCTCCTCGCCGACGACACGGCGTCCGCGGAGGGCCGGCTGTGGGAGCTGTGCCGCACCGATGTGGAGGTGTTGTGCGGGGGGCCGCACAATCTCGGCGGTCTCTATCTGCTGCCCGAGGTGCGCGCCGAACGCTTCGCCGGCTTCCATGCCGTGCGGGCCGAACTCAAGGACACCTACCGCCAGTTGCTCGCGGCCACGACGGCCGGCGGCGCGCTCCCCAAGAGTGAGCTCGATCTGCGGACGGATCTGCTGTTCGGGCTGATCGAGGGCGTCATCCTCGTGCACCGCTCCGATCCGCAGCGCCCGGTGTCCGCCTTCGCCGAGGCCACGGCGGACGCGGCGCTGCGCATCGCCGGGGTCTGATCCCTCACCGCCATGCCGTTCGCACGCCCGTACGCCATCACGCAGCGTGTGCGAACGGGGGCGCAGCGTGTAAATGAGGCTGAGGGTACTCCAGTCCCACGGGTGGTTTCAGGTGCTCGCCGAATATGACACAGCGTTGATCCGGTCGGACTAAGCTCGCCCGCGGCGCACCGAGTTGAGGCTTATTCGTGCGCTTGTTCCCAAAAGTTCCGAAGATCTGGTTTGACCCATGCCGATCCGTGCCGATTCCCCCACAAACCTCCCCCACCCCCAGCCGATTTGTCTCAGAGGGCATACATGGTGAGTGTTCAATCGCCTCCCGGTGACAGTGAACTTCCCTACGCGCGCGTGCTGTTGCTGCCGGCCGTACTGATGGCGGTGGCGACCGGCGCCGCCGTCGCCGTCGTGACCGAGCCGGCCCGGGGCGCGGTGGCCCTGTGCGGCGGCTTCGCCACGCTGCTGGTCATCGCGATCGGCGGCGAAGCCGTCCGCCGCGGCCGCGTCACCCGCGAACTGCGGGCCGACTTCGCGCGCCGCACCGCCTCCCTGGAACAGCGCGTCGTCGCGCACGATCAGGAGATCGTGCGCTTCACCCGGGACGTCCTGCCGTACGCGATCGACCGGCTGCACGAGGGGAACTCCCCGTCGGAGGTCATGCGCACCCTGGGCCGCGACAACCCGGACCTCCGCGAGATCCCCGCGTCCCAGAAGGACCTGCTGAAGAAGCTGCTCAAGGCCATCGACACCGAGGAGTCGATGCGCGACGCGGCCCAGCGCTCCTTCGTCAACATCGCCCGGCGCGTCCAGGCCATCGTCCACCAGCAGAACAACGAACTCCGCGAGATGGAGGAGGACCACGGGCGCAACCCCGAGGTCTTCGACGACCTGCTGCGCATCGACCACGGCACCGCGCTGATCGGCCGGCTCGCCGACTCCATCGCCGTGCTCGGCGGCGGCCGCCCCGGACGGCAGTGGCCCGAACCCGTACCGCTGTTCAGCGTCCTGCGCGGCGCGATGTCACGCATCCTGGAATACCGGCGCATCGAGCTCCACAACATCGTCGACATCGCCGTCGACGGTGTCTCCGTCGAACCGCTCATCCATGCCCTGGCCGAGCTCCTGGACAACGCCACCCGGTACTCACCGCCCCACACCAAGGTGCACGTCACCGCGATCGAGGTGCAGACCGGCATCGCCATCGAGATCGAGGACGGCGGCGTCAGCCTCAGCGACGAGGCCCGCGGCAAGATCGAGGAACTGCTCCGGCTGGCCGCGGCGGGCGTCGACCCGAACACCATGGGCCAGGCACCCCGGCTCGGGATGGCCGTCGTCGGACGACTCGCGCAGATGTACAACATGCAGATCTCGCTGCGGCAGTCCGCGTACGGCGGTGTCCGCGCCGTCCTCGTCGCACCGCGTGCCATGCTCACCACCGACTTCGCCCCCGGTCTCGCGCACGGCATCGGGGCCAGCTCCGTGGCCGGCATCGACAACGGCGGCGTCGAGGGCCCCGCGCGCAAGCCCAAGAAGCGCCGGCCGACCACCGGCCCCCGGATCCCGTCGTCGAGCGGCGACCCGCTCGAGGACGACGTCCCGGTCGTCACGGAATGGACGCCGAACGGTCTGCCGCAGCGCCGCAGCCGCATGAAGGTCCCGCTCAGCCGGCGGTACGCCGAGGCCCGCGCGGAGCAGGAGGCCGCCGAGGCCGCCGCCTCCTGGGAACCCGACCCCGCGCCGCAGGAGAAGGAGCCCGAACCCGGGCTGTGGGTCGAGGCGTTCATGAACGGGCTCAAGGGCGACCCGGACCCGGCCGCACTCAGCACGGACAGCAGGCCGGGCCCGGCCGAGGCCGACGACGAGAGGGACCTCAAGTGATCCAGCAGCGAGCCAACTTCGACTGGATGCTCAAGGAACTCGCCGACGGAGTGCCCGGCATCCAGCAGATCGTGGTGCTCTCCGCCGACGGCCTGCGCATCGCCCGCTACGGCGGCGACCCGGACGCGGCCGACCGCGTCGCCGCGGCCTGCGCGGGCCTGCAGAGCCTCGCGGGAGCCGTCGCGGGCGAGATCCCCAAGAGCGACGGCCGGATGCGGATGGTCATCATCGAGATCAACGGCGGCTACTTCTACCTGATGTCGGCGGGACCCAACGCCTACCTCGCCGTCCTCGCCAACCAGACCGCGGAACCCGGGCTGATGAGCAACCGCATGCGCGACCTCGTCGTACGCATCGGCGCCCATCTCACCAGTCCGCCGCGCCGCAACGGGCAGACCGTATGAGCCCTCCGCAACGCCGACGGCGCCAGCCGAGGGAGCGGCCCCCCGAACCCCCCGCGCCGCCCTCCCCCCTCGCGGGCCCGGAAGACTCCGCGGGGGAGGGGCAGGAGGGCGAGGAAAAACCGAAGAACCCGGAGCGGCTGTACGTCCTCACCGGCGGCGGTGAGGACGGCGACCGGGCCGAGGTCGACCTGGTCACGCTGGTCGTCGCCCGTGCCGTCACACCGCCGCCCGCCACCCAGCCGGAGCAGTCGGCACTGCTGCGACTGTGCAGAACTCCCCTGTCCGTGGCCGAGATCTCGGCCTATCTCAATCTGCCGTTCAGCGTGGTGACCGTCCTGCTCACCGAGCTGCTGACGGCCGAACTGGTACGGGCGCGCGCCCCGATCGTCCGTCAGGCGCTTCCCGACCGTTCCCTCCTCGAAGCGGTGATGCATGGACTTCAAAAGCTCTGACACCGTCACGGGCCCTCGCGCCGAGGACCACCTCCCGCACACCGCGCAGGCGGCGGTGAAGATCGTGATCGTGGGCGGCTTCGGAGTCGGCAAGACGACCATGGTGGGCTCCGTCAGCGAGATCAAGCCGCTGACGACCGAGGAGACCATGACACAGGCCGGTATAGGCGTCGACGACAACTACGGGTCCGAGACCAAGACCGCCACCACCGTGGCCATGGACTTCGGCCGGATCTCGATCACGGACCAGCTCGTGCTCTACCTGTTCGGCACGCCGGGCCAGGAGCGCTTCTGGTTCCTGTGGAACGGCCTGTTCGAGGGGGCGCTCGGCGCGGTCGTCCTGATCGACACCCGCCGCCTCGAGGTCAGCTTCGACGTGATCGGCCGCCTGGAGGAGCGCGGTGTTCCGTTCGTCGTCGCGATCAACGACTTCCCCGACGCGCCCCGGTACCCGGTCGAGGACCTGCGGACCGCGCTCGACCTCGCCGAGGAGATCCCGATCGTGCGGTGCGACGCCCGCCGCAGGGCGTCCAGCCGGGACACCCTCATGACCCTGATGCGGTTCCTGCATTCCCTCGCGATGACGTCGGCGCACCGCTGAAGGCCGTACGGTGAAAGCAGCATCCGTACGCCAACTACCAATCCACAGAACGTACTTGAGCTTCGGAGCGATCATTGTGACGACCGAATCCCATTCCCCGGCCGGTACGGAAGAACCCGCGTTCGACCCCCCGCCCGGCTGCCCCGCCCACGCCATGGGCCCCGGCGTCGGGCCGGGCGGACTGCGCCGCCTGTACGGGCCCGAGGCGGAGGACCTGGGCACGCTGTACGAGAAGCTGCGGGCCGAACACGGCGCCGTCGCACCCGTGTTGCTGCACAACGACGTACCCGTCTGGGTGGTCCTCGGCCATGCCGAGAACCTGCACATGGTCAGCACCCCCGCGCACTACGCCCGCGACAGCCGGCTGTGGACCGCCGTCCAGGACGGCACGGCGGGAGCCGACCACCCGCTCGCCCCCCACATCGCCTGGCAGCCCATCTGCTCCCACGCCGAGGGCGACGAGCACCTCAGACTGCGCGGCGCCGTCACCGGCGCCATGTCGACCATCGACTTCCGCAGCCTGCGCCGCTACATCAACCGCGCGACCCAGCGTCTGGTCAACGCGTTCTGCCCGCTCGGCGAGGCCGACCTGGTCGGACAGTTCGCCGAACATCTGCCGATGTCCGTGCTCTGCGAGATCATCGGCATGCCCGAGGACTACAACGACCGCATGGTGCACGCCACCCGTGACCTGCTCAAGGGCACCGACACCGCCATCGCCAGCAACGAGTACGTCATGAGCGTGCTGACCCAGCACACCCTGCGGCGCCGCGCCGAGCCCGAGGACGACTTCACCAGCCACCTCATCAACCACCCGGCCCGGCTCACCGACGACGAGGTGGCCCAGCACCTGCGGCTCGTCCTCCTCGCCGCCTACGAGGCCACCGCCAACCTCATCGCCAACGTGCTGCGCATGCTGCTCACCGACCCGCGTTTCCGCGCCCAGCTCAACGGCGGGCAGATGACCGTGCCCGAGGCGGTCGAGCAGTCCCTGTGGAACGAACCGCCGTTCAGCGCCGTCCTCGGCTACTTCGCCAAGCAGGAGACCGAGCTGGGCGGCCAGCGCATCCGCAAGGGCGACGGACTGCTGTTCGGGATCGCGCCCGGCAACGTCGACCCCCGGATCCGTCCCGACCTGGCCGCGAGCATGCAGGGCAACCGCTCCCACCTCGCCTTCGGCGGCGGCCCCCACGAGTGCCCGGGACAGGACATCGGCCGTGCCATCGCCGATGTCGGCGTCGACGCCCTGCTGTTGCGCCTGCCCGACGTCGAACTCGACTGCGACGAGAGCGACCTGCGCTGGCGCAGCACCATGTCCTCGCGCCACCTCGTCGATCTGCCCGTGCGCTTCGAGCCCAAGCCCACACAGGAGGTCACCCAGCGGCCGTCCGTGCGCGCCCTGCCCGCCCAGCGGACCCCCTGGCAGGTGACCACCGAAGACGCCGCCGCACCGGCCACGCCCGCACCGCAGCCCAAGGCCCCCGAGCCCGTCCCGGCCGCTCCCGGGCCCGCCGCCCGGCCCGGCGCCTGGCAGCGCCTCCTGCGCTGGTGGCGCGGCTACTGATCCCCGGCGCCCCGGCCCGACCAGGTGTCGTACGCGGTCCACGCCTCCAGCGTCCGCCCGCTGACGAACCGATGGGCCCGGCCGGTGACCGGATCGGTGAACTCCAGCGTCCGCGCCAGCAGTTGCAGCGGACGCCGGAAGTCACCGGCCGGCATCGGCCCGGTCACCACCGGGTACAGCGGATCGCCGAGGATCGGCACGCCCAACGCGCTCATGTGCAGCCGGAGTTGATGGGTCTGCCCGGTCCGCGGAGTCAGCCGGTAACGCCCGAGACCGTCCCGGTGCTCGACGAGGTCGACCCCGCTGACCGCGTTCGGCTCGCCCGCCACCTCCCGGGCGGCCATCACCCCGCGCTCCTTGAGGATGCGGCTGCTGACCGTACGCGGCAGACCCAGACCGGAGTCGTACGGTGCCACGGCCTCGTACTCCTTGCCGATCAGCCGGTCGCGGAACAGCGACTGGTACGCGCCGCGCTCCCCGGGCCGCACGGTGAACAGCACGAGCCCCGCGGTCAGCCGGTCGAGACGGTGCGCCGCGCCCAGTTCCGGCAGCTCCAGCTCCCGGCGCAGCCGCGCGAGAGCCGTCTCGGCGACATGGCTGCCGCGCGGTGTGGTGGCCAGGAAGTGCGGCTTGTCGGCGACGACGATGTGCTCGTCGCGGTACACCACGTCGAGCGGGAACGGCACCTGCTCCTCGTGCGGCAGTTCTCGGTGGAACCACAGGAACAACCCCGGCGCGTAGGCCTCCTCGGCGGTCAGCGGCCGTCCGTCCTCCAGGACGATCAGACCCTCGCCGATCATCGTGTCGATGACTCCGCCGCCCGCCGCGAGCCGTTCCACGAGGTACGCCCGCGCCGTGGCCCAGCTCCCCTCGCGCGGCAGTCTGATCCGCACGGGGTCGACCCCGTGGCGCTGCGGGAGGGGAGCGGGCGGGATCCGGGGCTTACGTCTCACCCGGTCAAGCGTACGAGGCCTCGGCGGCCTCGGGCGCCGCTCCCTTCGCCGACCGCGCCTCGAACGCCCGGTACACGGCGCCCACCACCAGCGTCACGGCGAGGAACAGCAGGGTGAACCAGCGGAAGTACCAGTGCCCGCCCGCCGGGTCGTACACCGCGGCACGCGGCCACGCCAGGTTGACCGTCATGAAGAGGCCGTAGGCGAGGGCGAGCGCGTTGACGGGGACGCCCCAGCGGCCCAGCGAGAAGAGCGGCGCGCCCGTCTCGTCGGTGCCCTCCACCGCGAAGCGCCCGCGCAGCCGGCGCACCAGCAGGGGGCCGGTGACCATCGCGTAGGCGAGGTACAGCATCACGATGCAGGTGGTCCCGATCGCCAGGAACGCGTCCGGCGAGGCGAAGTTCAGGAGCAGCAGGGCCGTCGCGAGGACGCCGACGACCAGGGCGGGTGCGGCCGGCATGCCGGTGCGCGCGTCGACCTTCGCGAGCCGGGCGGAGAAGGGGAGCCGGCCGTCGCGGGCCATCGAGAAGAGCATGCGGCCGGCGGCGGTCTGGATCGCCAGGGTCGCCACCGCGATGGCCACCACTACGTCGGCGAGCAGCGCCCGGCCGACCCCGTCGCCGAGGCTGCTGGTCAGGACGTAGCTCAGCCCGTCGACGCCGAGCCGGCCGTCGGTCAGGCTCGGGGCGGCGAGCAGCCCGCCGAGCACGATCAGCCCGCCGAGCAGACCGGCCGCGCCGAGCGCGGTGAGGATCGTACGGGGCGCTGTGCGCCTCGGGTGGTGGGTCTCCTCGCTCATCTCTCCGGCGCTGTCGAAGCCGATCATGACGTACGCGGCCATGAACGAGCCCACCATCAGCGCCCCGAACAGGCCGGTGCCGCCTCCGCCGGTGTGGAAGGTGATGCCGGGGGAGCGCTCGGAGTGGGTGAACAGCAGCACGATGATCAGGACGGCGCCGATGATCTCGGCGGTGACGCCGATCCGGTTGACCGCGGACATCACGCGGTTGTCGAGGACGTTCACCAGCGTGGTCAGGACGAGCAGGACGGCGCCCAGGACGGCCGCGTTGGCGGCACCGTCGGGGCTGGTCGGGGCCGGATCGTCGCCGATGAGCTGGAATCCCGCCCAGATCGCGGGCAGGACCATCTGCAGCGCGAGGGCCGCCGCGGCGACCACGACGGTCTGTCCGATCACCATGATCCAGCCGGCGAACCAGCCGAAGGAGGGGTTCGACAGGCGCGAGGACCACTGGTAGATCGCGCCGGAGATCGGGTAGCGCGCGGCGAGTTCCGCGAAGCAGGCGGCGACCGCGAGCTGTCCGGCGAACACCGCCGGCCAGGTCCAGAAGAAGACCGGGCCGCCGAAGGAGTACCCGAAGGCGAAGAACTGGAAGACCGTGGTGAGGACGGAGATGAAGGAGAACCCGGCGGCGAACGAGGCGTACCGGCCGAGGTTGCGGTGCAGTTCCTGGCGGTAGCCGAACTCGGTCAGGGAGCGGTCGTCCGGCGATGCGGGCGGATCGGGCCGTACATCGGAGGGGGCGGTGGTGGTCACGGCGGTACCTGCCTTCGGCGCGAAGGGTGAGCGGGAAGGGCGAGCAGGATTCCTGTCGGGTGACAGAAATTAGGGAGCCCCTGTTTCCCCCGCGTGACGCGCCCGTATCGCCGACGGACCCAATTCCTCACGCCCCCGGCGTCCGCCGTTCACGGGCTCCTCGCGCCCCCGGCGTCCGCCGTTCACGGGCATGCCTTCCGCTCCTCGCGCCTCGCCGCCGGGTCCGCAGGCCTGTTCCTCGCGGGTCCGCCGCCCGGTGGCACCCGTGCATACGTCAGGAGGCGGACCCGCGTCATGCGGGTCCGCCTCCTGGGGCGTACGGGGACGAGGGAGGGCCGGTGTCAGGCCGGTACCTCCTGCTCCGCCTCCACCTGAGCGTTCCAGTCACGCTTCGCGGCCTGCCAGCCGTCCTCGTTGTGGCCGAGGCGCCAGTAGCCGGAGATGGACAGGTCCTCGCGCGGAATCCCGCGCTCGACCCGCAGCAGACCCCGCAGTTCCTTCACGAAGGCGGCCTCGCCGTGCACGAACGCGTGCACCCGGCCCTCCGGGAACTCCAGGGCCCGTACGGCCTCCACCAGGGCCGCGCCGATGGGCCGGTCGCCGCGGTGCAGCCAGACGATCTCCGCGTCGGAGTCGATCTTCTGCTCCTCCTCGGGCCCGGAGACCTCGACGAAGACGCGGACCGTGGCGGCGTCGGGCAGTGACTCCAGCGCGGCGGCGATCGCGGGCAGCGCGCTCTCGTCACCGGCGAGCAGGTGCCAGTCGGCAGTCGTGTCGGGCGCGTAGGCGCCACCGGGGCCCATGAAGCGGACGAGGTCACCCGGCTGTGCCCGAAGGGCCCACGGCCCCGCGAGTCCCTCGTCCCCGTGCACCACGAAGTCCAGGGTCAGCTCACGAGTCCCGGCATCCCAGGCGCGCACGGTGTACGTCCGCGTCACCGGCCACTGCTCGCGCGGGAACTCCTCGCGGACGCGGTCCATGTCGAAGGGCTCGGGGTAGGTGACACCCGCGGGGCCGAAGAGCAGCTTCACATAGTGATCGGTCCTGCCGCCCGTGGCGAAGTCCGTCAGAGTGTCGCCGCCCAGGACCACCCGTTGCATGTGGGGCGTCAGCCGCTCGGTCCGCACGACCTTCGCGGAGTGGGGCTTCCGGGGCTTGCGTTCCGGGCGCTCTGCCATGACTGCCTCCTGCTCAAATGGTTAGGCTTACCTAAGTTAGCATTCCTTCCTCGGTAACACCTATGCACGAAGGGGTATCCGTCGGGTCAAAAGTGTTCAGCTAAGCCTGCAGTGTCACGAGCAGGCGGTGCAATGAGCCCCCCAGACCCCAGCGCGCCGCCAGTTCCTCCAGCGCGGCGGGATCGCGCGGGGCGTGCGGCAGCGCCGTGTCCACCCCGGGAAGCGGCACGTCCCCGGCCACCTTGACGACCGTCGGCGCCACGGCGATGTACGGCCGCGACTCGTCGAGCCGCTTGCGCTGCGAAGGCGTCAGCTTCGCCCTGGGGTCGTCGACCGCGGCCATGATGCCGGCCAGGTCCCCGAACTCGGCGAGCAGCTTGGCGGCCGTCTTCTCTCCGATGCCGGGCACTCCGGGCAGCCCGTCACTCGGGTCGCCGCGCAGCAGCGCCAGATCCGCGTACCCCGGACCGTCGACTCCGTACTTCTCGCGCAGCCACGCCTCGTCGGTGAGCTGGAGCATGCCGACGCCCTTGAGGGGATACAGCACGCGCACCCCCCGCGCGTCGTCGACGAGCTGATACAGGTCGCGGTCGCCGGTGACGATGTCGACCGGGCCGGTGGCGCGGCCGGTGAACGTGCCGATCACGTCGTCCGCCTCGTACCTCGCGACGCCCACGCGCGCGATGCCCAGCGCGTCCAGGACCTCCTCGATGACGGGCACCTGCGGGGAGAGCGTGTCCGGCACCTCCTCCTCGTCCGGGCCGGTCTCCGTCTCCACCGCGACCCGGTGCGCCTTGTACGACGGGATCAGGTCGACCCGCCACTGCGGACGCCAGTCCGCGTCCATGCAGGCCACCAGATCGTCCGGACGGTGGTCCTTGACCAGGCGGTCGATGAACTCCAGCAGTCCGCGCACCGCGTTCACCGGTGTGCCGTCCGGGGCCTTCACGGATTCCGGGACGCCGAAATAGGCGCGGAAGTACAGCGAGGCGGTGTCGAGGAGCATCAGTCGTCGCGTCTGCAGAGTCACGTTCCGCATCATGCCGTACCCCACTGACAGTGACCTGGACCACTCCCGTGTTTGCTCCGTGTAAGCGGGGGCAGGCGCCGCCACTGACGAACGCGGTTGTGAATTCAACCGTCATCGGCAGCCGGGAACACGCGGGTCGTCCTTCCGCGTGTGCGCCCCTGCCCCGACGAGAGGCACCTGTGTCATCCAGGCTTGAGGCCGACCATCTGTACAAGGTGTTCGGAAGACGACCGGAAGCGGCGGTGGAACGGCTCCGCCAAGGGGCCGACCGTGAGGAACTGCGCGCCGACGGCACCACCGCCGCCGTGATCGACGCCTCCTTCACGGTGGAACCGGGCCAGATCTTCGTCGTCATGGGCCTGTCCGGATCCGGCAAGTCCACGCTGCTGCGCATGCTCAACGGACTGCTGGAGCCCACCGCGGGACACGTGCGCTTCGATGGCCAGGACCTCACCGGGCTCAGCGCGCGCGAGCTGCGCGAGGTCCGCTCCCGGAAGATCAGCATGGTCTTCCAGCACTTCGCGCTGTTCCCGCACCGCAGCGTGCTGGAGAACGCCGGCTACGGCTTGGAGGTCCAGGGCGTACCGGCCGCCGAACGCCGTGAACGGGCGGCCGTGGCCCTGGAACTGGCCGGACTCGCCGGCTGGGAGAAGTCCTGGCCCGACGAACTCTCCGGCGGGATGCAGCAGCGCGTGGGTCTCGCCCGCGCGCTCGCCACCGACGCCGATCTGCTGCTCATGGACGAGTCGTTCAGCGCGCTGGACCCGCTGATCCGCCGCGACATGCAGGACCAGCTCCTCGAGCTCCAGAAGAAGCTCGAGAAGACCATCGTCTTCATCACGCACGACCTCAACGAGGCGATGCGCCTCGGCGACCGCATCGCCGTCATGCGCGACGGCCGCATCGTCCAGGACGGCACCGCCGAGGACATCCTCGTCCGGCCCGCCGACGACTACGTCGCCTCCTTCACCCAGGACGTCGACCGTTCGCGCGTACTGACCGCGGCCGCCGTCATGGGCACGGACCTGCGCGGCGACGAGGCCGACTGCGCCTGCGAGACCGCCACGCCCGACACCCCGTTCGTGGACCTCTGCGCGATGAGCGCCCGCCTCCCGCACCCGGTCGCCGTCGTCGACAAGAAGCACGCCCTCGTCGGCGTCGTCCCGCGGCAGCGGCTCCTCGGCTTCCTCGGCGACGAGCAGGGCGGCCCCCGGACCTGTCCCGGCGGACAGGACGGCGGACAGGACAAGGGGGTGAAGGCCCATGCCTAGGATCCCCTTCGGCGACTGGGTCAACGACGCGGTCGACTGGCTGCTGAACCACATGGCGTGGCTCTTCGACTTCCTCAAGACCGTCTTCACGGGCACCTACGACGGCATCGACGCCGTCCTCCAGGCACCCCAGCCGCTGCTCCTCGCCGGCATCTTCGCCGTCATCGCCTTCTGGCTGCGCGGCACTTCGGCCGGTCTGCTCACCTTTGCCGGATTCGCCTTCATCGACTCCCTCGAACTGTGGGAGGACGCGATGGTGACCCTGTCCCTGGTCCTAGTCGCGACCCTCATCGCGCTCGTCGTCTCCGTGCCCGTGGGCATCTGGGCGGCCCGGTCCGACCGGGTCAGCGCCGTCGTCCGGCCGGTCCTCGACTTCATGCAGACGCTGCCCGCGATGATCTACCTCATCCCGGCGATCCTGTTCTTCGGAACCGGCGCCTCCGCCGGCATCGTCGCCACCCTGATCTTCGCGCTGGCCCCCGGTGTCCGCATGACCGAACTGGGCATCCGCCAGGTCGACAAGGACCTGGTCGAGGCCGCCGACGCGTTCGGCACCACCCCGCGCGCCACCCTGCTGCGCATCCAGCTTCCGCTGGCCCTGCCCACCGTCATGGCGGGCGTCAACCAGGTGATCATGCTGGGCCTGTCCATGGCCGCCATCGCCGGCATGGTCGGCACCGGCGGCCTCGGCGGCGACGTCAACGAGGCCATCGGCCAGCTGAACGTCGGCCTCGGCTCCGAGGCGGGCGTCGCGATCGTCATCCTCGCGATCTACCTCGACCGCATGACCGGCGCGCTCGGCACCCAGGTCTCCCCGCTCGGCCGGCGCGCCGCGGCCAAGGCGCGCGCCGCGCGGGGCCTGCGGATCTGGTCGTACCGCCCCCGTCCCGTCGTGGCAATGGCGGGCGTCGTCGTGCTCGCACTCGTCGCCGGCGGGATGGGCGTCCTCGGCGGTGGGGGCACGGCCGCAACCGCCGCCGACGGCGAGAACGTCGGCCAGGGCAAGAAGGTCACCATCGGCTACATCCCCTGGGACGAGGGCGTCGCCTCCACCTTCCTCTGGAAGGAGATCCTGGAGCAGCGCGGCTACCAGGTCGACGTGAAGCAGTTCGACGCCGGCCCGCTCTACACCTCGCTGGCCCAGGGCGACATCGACTTCGAGACCGACTCCTGGCTGCCGACCACACACGCCGAGTACTGGAAGAAGTACGGCAAACAGCTCGACGACCTGGGCTCCTGGTACGGCCCCACGTCCCTGGAGCTTTCCGTGCCCGCCTACATGAAGGGTGTCGACTCCCTCGACGACCTCAAGGGGCAGTCCGGGAAGTTCGGCGGCAAGATCACCGGCATCGAGTCCAGCGCCGGAATGATGGGCCTGCTCAAGAGCAAGGTGCTCAAGGCCTACGGGCTCGACAAGGAGTACGAGGTCGTCGACAGCTCCACGCCCGCGATGCTGGCCGAGCTGAAGCGCGCGTACGCCAGGAAGCAGCCGGTCCTCGCCACCCTCTGGTCGCCGCACTGGGCCTACAGCGAGTACAGGCTGAAGAAACTCAAGGACCCGAAGGGCGCCTGGGGCAAGGGCGACGGCGTGCACACGCTGTCCCGCAAGGGCTTCGCGCGGGACAACCCGGTCGTCGGCGAGTGGCTGAAGGACTTCAAGCTGACCGAGAAGCAGCTCACCGGCCTCGAAGCCGAGATCAACAAGGCCGGAAAGGGCAGGCAGCAGGACGCCGTGCGCGCCTGGCTGAAGAAGAACCCCTCGGTCGTCGGCGAGCTGGCCCCCGTCGAGAAGGCCGCCGCCCCCGCCGAGGCGAAGCGCCCGCTGGACGTCGCCTGGTTCCCCTGGGACGAGGACGTCGCCGTCACCTATCTCTGGAAGAACGTGCTCGCCCGGCGCGGCTACACGATCGACCTCAAGCAGATGGACGTCGGCCCGGTCTACACCGGCCTCGCCTCCGGCGACCTCGACCTCAACTTCGACGCCTGGCTGCCCTACGCGCAGTCCAACTACTGGGAAGCGCACAAGGACCACCTGAAGGACCTGGGCACCTGGTACGAACCGACCTCCCTGGAGATCGCGGTCCCCTCGTACGTGAAGGACGTCCGCTCGCTCGCCGACCTCAAGGGCAGGTCGAAGACCTTCGACGGAAAGATCATCGGTATCGAGCCGGGCACCGGTGAGATGAACCTTCTCAAGAAGAAGGTGCTTCCGGGCTACGGCCTGGACAAGGAGTACGAGGTCGTCGACGGCTCCACGCCCGCGATGCTGGCCGAGCTGAAGCGCGCGTACGCCGAGAAGAAGCCCGTCGCGGTCGTGCTGTGGTCGCCGCACTGGGCGTACAGCCAGTACAAGCTCACCAAGCTCACCGACGACAAGAAGCTGTTCGGCGAGGGCAACACGATCCGGACCATCGCCTCGGAGGACTTCCCGAGCCGGTACCCGGAGCTGGCCGGGTGGATCAAGGACTTCCGGATGAGCGAGGCCGAACTCGGCAGCCTGGAGAGCGAGATCAAGCAGCGCGGCCAGGGGCACGAGGAGGAGGCCGTCGCCGCGTGGCTCGACGAGCACCCGGACATTTTGGAACGCATGACTCCGCGGTAGCGGACGGGCCGTCCCCGCCGGGGGGTTGTCGAGCGGTTCACTCCGAGGGGTGGTCCTCGTCGTCAGGGTTCTCTTGACCCGTACGACGAGGGCACCCCTCGTCGCGTCCCGGGCCCGCGGACTCCTTCCGTCCGGGCGGCCGCCGGTCCGCACGCGCGGGCGACGGCGCCGGTGGTCGCGTACTGGCGTACGAGAGGGATCCGGACAACCGTGCCGCGGCGCACGACAGCACCCCGCCGGCGCGTTCCCGCGGCACGGTGCCGGCCGCGTGCGCCCGTCGTCCGGGCCGTCGCCGGGCACGGTTCCGAAGGCCCGCCGCACATCAGCTCCGTGCGCGCGGACCCGGCCGACTCCGGCCGCCGGCGCGCGCCCCGAGCCGAGACGCACCACCAACTGCGCACCGACGCAACGGACTTCAGAATCCGATCCGGCCGTCCGAGGGTCCTGACGGGGTGTCCCGTCCTCGTGATCGGCCCTTTAGCCCCGTACGAGGGCGCGGCGGCGCCAGGCGCGCGACGGCTCGCGCGGTGGCGCGAACTGTAACCCTCACACTCCCTCGAAGTGACAGCGATGTGACGGGTCCATGAAACGGTTTGCCGAACATGCGTAGGGTGCAAACAACTCAACAGAAGCAGCGGGCCGGAAATCCGCACGGTTCGCGGACCGACGACGCGAGGGAGGGAGCCGGAGCGATGGGCGACCGCAAAGAACAGCCCCTTCGGGTGGGCGCGGCCGTACGGCGACGACGCCGGGCACTGCGGCTCACTCTCGCCGTCGTGTCCGAGCGCAGCGGCCTGTCGGTGCCCTTTCTCAGCCAGGTGGAGAACGAGCGGGCGCGGCCCAGCCGAAGTTCCCTGGAACGCGTCGCCGACGCCCTCGGCACCACGGCCGCCGACCTGCTCGCCGCCGCCGACCCGGCGTGCAGTGTCGACGTCGTGCGCGCCGACGACGGGCCCGAGTTCACCCCAGGGACCCACGCGCGCCCCCTGGTGCGCGGTCACCACCAGCTCCACGCCACCGAGTTCACCGGCGACCACGAGGAGGCCCGCGAACTCCAGCACCGCAACGACAAGTTGATGTTCGTCGCCGACGGCGGTGTCGAGGTCGAGGCGGAGGGACGGGCGCACCGGCTGGGCCGGGGCGACACGCTCTATCTGACGGGCGGTGTGCGGCACCGCTGGCGCGCCACCGTGCCGGACACCCGGGTCGTCGTCGTCGAGGTCGCCGACCACATCGACGCGGTGGAGGACCCGCACTCCTTCGGTAAGCGCTGAGCGCCGCGGGCGACGGGGACCCGGCCAGGCCCCGGCCCGGCCCCGGCCCGGTTCCGGGCGGGTGCTGACGGCGCGGGAGAGAATGGCGGGAGACAGGAGACAGGACGGCGCGGGAGAGGCGGACGGGTATGCGGGTCGTGTCCCTCGTGCCCTCGCTGACGGAGGCCGTGGCCGTGTCCGTGCCCGGCGTCCTGGTCGGCGCCACCGACTGGTGCAGCCACCCGGCGGACCTGGACGTCGCCCGGATCGGGGGCACCAAGAACCCCGACGTCGACACCGTCGTACGGCTGGCGCCCGATCTCGTCGTCGCCAACGAGGAGGAGAACCGGGAGCCCGATCTGGCCGCCCTGCGGGAGGCGGGGATCGAGGTACTGGTCACCGAGGTGCGGGACGTGCCCGGTGCCTTGCGCGAACTGGACCGGGTGCTCACCGCCTGCGGCGCGCGCGGCCGCCCGCGCTGGCTGGACGCGGCGGAGACCGCCTGGGCCGAGCCGGCCGCTCCGGACCGCCGCAGGACCGCGATCGTGCCGGTCTGGCGCCGGCCCTGGATGGTGCTGGGCCGGGACACCTTCGCCGGAGACGTCCTGGCCAGGCTGGGCGTCGACAACGCGTACGCGCACCACGCCGAGCGCTACCCCCGCGTCCCCGTCACCGAACTGACCGAGTCGGGCGCCGACCTCGTGGTCCTGCCCGACGAGCCGTACCGCTTCACGGCCGACGACGGCCCGGAGGCCTTCCCCGGCCTGCCCTGCGCCCTCGTCGACGGCCGTCTGCTGACCTGGTACGGCCCGTCACTGGCGGAGGCACCGGCCCGCCTCGGCGCGGCGCTGCGGCTTGCCGACGGCTGATCCGGGCCTTCTCGGCTCCAGCTCGGTTCCGGTCAGGCTCGGCCACCGGAGCCGACCGGGCCGCCGGACCGTGTTCCCCTGCGGGGAGTTCCGGTCCGGCGGCGGGGTCGGCTCAGTCCTCGGGCCGCTCGGAGGCCAGCAGCTCCCGGAGTTCGTCCATCGCCTCGCGCAGCCGGTCGGCGAACGTCCGCATCTGCGCGGCGACGGTCAGCGGCGTGCTCAGGTAGAGGTTGAACCGCTCGGGAAGCAGCACGTAGGCGATGCCGATGCACTGGCTGCTGGTCGACCCGAAACCGAAGTACTGGATGTTGACGGACGGTGCCGAGCTCGTGCTCAGATAGTCGTCCCGCATGGTCAGCCAGCCCGGCGTCCGGTACAGCGCGGGCTGCTCGGTCACTCCGAGTTCGGCCCCGCGCCGGCGCTGGATCAGCTCCAGCTCCCACAGGTGCTGCTCCGGCACCTGCCCGGCCTGGCACGCCTTCGCGCGCGCCACATGGGCCTGCGTGGCCGCCCGGAACGCGGTGCGCCGGGTGTCCGCGTCCGCGGCCGGGTCCTCCATCGCCGCCACGAAAGCCGACATCTCGGGGGTGACGACGCGCATCGCCTCGGTCCGCCCGTGCCGGTACTGCCGGGTGGCGATCGACTCGTACGTGGCGCCCAGGTGTCCCTTGGCGCGCTGGTGGGCGAGCTGGTAGGCGGCCTGGACGAACGCGTCCGGCGAGACCCCCAGCGCCTTGGCCGCGCCGCTGCCGAAGTCCGCGAACGACAACGTGCTGGTCGCGGTGCTCTCCCCGTACGCCGCGAACGCCTCGGCGGCTGAGCGTGCCTGTTCCCGCAGCGCGTCGTCCAGTTCGAACACGATCGGTTCCAGCGCGGGCAGCCCCTGGGAGCGGGCTCCGGACTGCCGGGACTGCTCCTCGGCAGGGGTGTCGAGCAGGGCGTCGGTGAAGGTGAGGATCGTCGTCCCGTCCAGCTCGCAGTGCTCGACGTTGATGCCCGCCCGTCCGTCGGCGAAGACGACGAAGGACACGGCCTTGTCGAACCAGCGGTTGCCGCGGTCGCCGTACAGCAACTGGTCACAGGCGTCCTGGACGTCCGCGGGGGCGAAGTCCTCCAGTGCGACGCAGAACAGCGCGGTCTCGACGTCGTCGAGGGCGTCGGCGTTGCGGGGGTGGCAGGCGAGAAGGGACTCCCGGGCGGCCGCCCACTCCGCGCGGGCCAGGGTGGTGAGGTGGCCCACCGAGGTGTCCGCGCCGGCCGGTTCGGCCTTCATCACGGCGCGCAGCCCCGCCTCGATGTCCTCCAAACTGTGCGGGACACCGTCCGGCCCCAGCACGTCCAGCCGGAACATGCCGCCCCGGAAGAACACCACGACGTGCCGGGCCCCGGACGGGCCGGGCCACTCCTCGGTGTAAGGGGCGCGGACGGTGTCCTGCTGCGCGCCGGGGATACGTGTGGTGGAGAACAGGAACTTGTTCTGCACCATCGACTGAGGTGCTCCACGCTGCACCACCGGTGGAATCAGCCCCTGATCGAGCTGCCGCTTGTAGTTGAGGGCCCCGGCGACGAGCCCGGCCGCCCGCTCCACCTGCGCCTGGCCGGAGTCCTGGAACATGAAGAAGAAGTTGGCGTTGAGCGCGATCCGGTCCCGGCGGCCCAGGTAGCGGTACGGCCAGAAGACGTCGAGCCAGCTCTGCACGCCCTCCGTGGTGTCGTACTCCTCCAGCGCGGCATGCAGCACCCGGCCGGGGCCACCGGGTCGGAGGAAGGCGGCGACCTCCGCCTCGGTCGCCGACCGCTCGTCGTCGGTCAGAAGCGGCGTACACCAGGCGAGAAACCTCTCGCAGCTCGCTTCCAGCGTAGGCAGCGGCACACGCGGGAGGTTGTCCTCCTGGGCGAAGGTCGCGTTGACCGCGCCATCCTGACTGGTCTTCAACTCTGTTCTCGATTCGGATCGTCGGTACCTGTGATGTCGTACGGCCGGGAAAGGTAGAGCTGTGCGTACAGCCAGCCTTCCGCCTCCAGGCCCCGCGGATCCACCCCTGCGGCCGACATGCTGTCGAGCACGAGCGCCTGCTCCTGCGGGGAGGCGAACCGCCGCTGTCTGAACACCTCGTCGACGCGGACGGTCCGGTAGCCCAGACTCGCCAACGCGCGCTCGACGGGGTCGAACGGGAACATCCGCAGCACGAAGTGCGCCATCCAGGGCCGGTGGACGCCCTGCGCCCGGACGACTCGCGTGAGCGTCCGCTCGGTGACGTAGCCGACGCAGCCCGTCGAGATCACGAGGTCCGTACCCGAGAGCTGGGCGCGCTGCCGCGGCGTGGGCTCGTGCTCCTCCAGGTCGGCGTGCACCACGTCGTCGAGGAACCCGGCCTCACGCGCGTAGGACAGCGCGCTGCCGGAGGTGTCGAGGCCGACGAAGCGGATCGCCTGCGGGGGCCGGCGCGACCGGGCCAGCTCACGGTCGCGGGCCAGCAGAGCCTCGCGGCTCTCACCCGCACGCGCCTCGTCGCCGTAACGCGCGTACAGCTCGTCCATGGTCGCGTCGTACTTGAGCAGGGCGGCGTTGATTCCGTACGAGCAGCCGATGTCCAGCACCTTCGGGACCGCGACGTGCCGGGACTCCCGGTACTCCGTGATGATCTTGGCGAAGTAGGGCTTGGCCTGCTGGGGAACGCCGTAGTCGAGCGGGCGTAGCACCCTGAAGTAGGTTCGCGGATCGGGCTGGTCGTAGATGTGGTCGAGTGTGACTTTTCCGGTCACGTCGAAACGCACAGGGCTTACTCCTCCGTGGGATCGCGCAGGGGGAAACGGCCTACGGCGGCTACGCTTTCTCGCCGCCCGCCAGTGCCGAAGCGGGCGACTAGTCCAGGAGCCGGTCGCCGCGGACCGCCCGGCCCTCGGCCGCCAGGTGCTCGGGCAGCACCCGGCCGAAGAGCTGCCGGGTCCGTTCCACGCTCCCGATGACGCCGGGGCGCTCGCTGTAGGCGAATATCGCGGAGTGGCGCGCGATCTCGCCCTGCACCGGGCTCACGCGGTGCAGCGAGTAGCGCCCTTTGAACAACTGCAGGTCACCCGGTTGCAGGGGGAGGCGCCGGGTCAGCCGCTCGCCCCGGCCGTCCACCACGTCCCGGACGTCGTCGAAATTCTCGTCCCGCGCGGTCCGGATGTTCGGGCAGTACTCGAAGACGCCGCCGGACTGCGCCTGTTGGGTGAGCATGCTCACGGTGAACTCGTTGGTGTCGAAGTGCCAGGGGTGTTCCATGCCCGGCGCGACGACGTTGAGAACCAGCCCGGAGAGCGGGTCCGCCAGCTCGTGCAGCTCCGGCAGTTCGAAGCAGCGGGCGACGAAGTCCCGGAACACCGTGTCGGAGTAGAGCCGGCTGATGAGCGAGTCCGCGGGGACGCGGTCCCGCGCGACGAACGCGTTGCCCCGCTCGAAGGTCCTCCGGCCCGGATGGTCCTCCGGCAGCGCCGAGTCCACCGCGATGTTGTAGACGTTCACCGTCTCGACGTCGTGGTGCGCCCGGGGCGCGATGGCCGAGCACTCCTGCCGCAGCACATCGCGCAGCGACGGGCGGATGAAGTCCGGCAGCACGGTGCAGCCGAGAGCCGACAGCTCGCGCCGGGCACGGGAGACCACGGCCTGTCCCCGGGTGCCCGCGAGTTCCGACAGGGGATAACGAGCCGTGTCGACGACCTGATCGAGCGTCAGGGCTTCCAAAGAGCGCATTCGATCCTCTCCGCACGCGGGCCGCCCGGCCGGACCCACTCTCGGTGCCTCAGCAACTCGGCTGGTACGACGGGTACTTGAAGTTCCCACAGTGACGCCGCGTTGTCTGTGACACGTCACACTGCCCAACTGTGTGCTCCAGCATGCCTCCGTGGGCTCGACACGGGCCGGTCGCCGTGCAGGTGCCGCGGGGCCGGCGCACCCTGAGCGAGGGCCGCCGGCAGCCGCGAGAGACCGGGTTCGCGAAGGCGCCGCGAGGGCAGCGAACTTGAGCCGGAGGGCCAGGTCGGCTCAGGTTTCGGCTTTCCTCATGGCCGCATGGCGGAGTGGCAGTCGCCAAATGCCTGACGGACGCTGGGACTTGCACGCGGGTTGATGTCCTCGGCCGCTCGGTCGACGTAGGGCGGCTATGGCGGAAACAGCCATTGCATCGCGGCAAGGCTCTGGTCGACATACGTGCCTTGTTCCGTCGCGATGCCGTGTGCCAGGTCCTCGAAGACACTGCACCTGGCATAGAACAAGGCGCGTTCGCCGAGGGCCACAAGGTCGTTGGCGTCGGTTCGATAGCTGCCGATGGCGGCGCGGGCGGCGGCAGGGCCGAGATCGCGGTGGAGAAGCCCGAAGTCGTAGGCCGGATCGACGATGGCCGCATCGCTCCAGTCGATGATGCCGGTCACGGTCCACGCGACCGGGTCGACGAGCACGTGTTCGATCCCCAGATCGTTGTGGGAGAACGCTGGGGTCCATTCGTCGTGCGGTGGTGCGGCATTCAGGAACGCCTCGACGGGTCGACGGTACGCCGCCGGTATCTGCCCGGCTGCCGCCACATAGTCCTCCGTGGCCTCATCTCGCCACTCGGTCAGCGGCCGGCGGTCCGCGTCCACCAGATCGGCCAGCCGTTCGATCGGAACAGCGTGCAGCGCGGTGAGCAGTTCGCCGAGCGTGGCGGCGATCGACGTGGCGTGGGCCGATCGCTGGTGCCGCGGCATGTCCAGCAGTGGCGCGCCGGGGAGCTTGCGGTACGCCAGGCATCCCTGCTCCGCGACCGCGAAGGTCGGTTCGGGGACGGGCAGCGGCGAGATACCGGCTACGGCGGCAAGCACGCGGGCCTCGTGGCCCACCAGGGCAGTCCGCCGTGCCGGGTCGGGCTCCTTGCTGAAGCGCACGACCAGCTCACCGTTGACCTCGTACGCCAGGTTGTCCAGGCCCTCGCCGAGCGGCACGACGGAGTCGATCCGATAGTCGCGCATGTGCGCCACCACGACGCCGCGGACGTCGGCGAGGCGGTCGCGGCCGCGACTGTTCATGCGGCCGACCGTACCAATCGGCCGCATGAGGCGAGCGGTGGTCGTCGAGTGGCCGCCGCGCGGTTGCCGGCCGGCAGTCGGTGCAAGCGCTAGGGCTTTCGGGTGCTTCTGCCACGCGATCATGAGAGTCGGCGCGTCAATGCCCGTTTTGGCATATTCCGCACTAATCTCCCGGGATTGTAAAAGTCGATCTTCCCCAGATCGCACCTACTCACTCCATCGGAGATGACATGCGCAAGCTTCGCAACGTTGCCGTCCTGATCGCCGCGATCGGCAGCATCGGACTCGTGGGCGGCACGGCCTACGCCGGCGGCCACGGCGACGGGTTCGACATCAAGCAGCACTCCAGCTGCAAGTCGCACGACCTGAACGTGGACGTCCTCGGCCAGGTCGGTGCGCTCAACGGCCTGGGCGGCAACCTGCTGGGCGGTGAGGGCAACCCCGGTGCCCAGGTCACCTCCATCGGCTCCAGCGCGGGCTGCAACAACAGCGCGTTCTGAAGTCCCGGCCGACGCGGAGTCGCCGGCCGATAGATGGTCCCGGCCCCGGGCCTCAGACCCGGGACCGGGACCATGTGCGTGCGCCGGCAGGGCCGGCGCCACCCACCGCAACGCCCTCGCCCCGCTGGCGGTCGCCGCGCTGGAGCGGGCCCAGTTCGACGGCCGACATCGCGTCCCAGCCGGGTTGCCTCCATCCTCGGACCGGGGACGGGAGACCGTCGTAAGGCTGTGAACGCAGCTTGGTGATCCATGTCAAGCCTCGCTCACAGACCTTTTCTCCGACTCGCCGAACGCGCCTTCGCCATACGGTGCTCACGTGAGTCGTCAGCCCAGCAGGTCGAGGACCTCCAGGTAGTCGTCACGGGTCTCGCCGCGCTGCTGGGTGAGGCCGGTGCTGGGCGGATAGGCGACCTGCAAGAGGGCGAACGGCCCTGCCTGAGCGGCCTCTTGGACACCAGCACTCACCATGGTCCCCCTACTCGTGGGTAGGCTCAGTGGTCATGACACGTGTTGCGGTGGTGGGCATGGGCGCGGTGGGCTCGGTGGTGGCCGCGGGCTTGGCCTCGACGGGGCGTATGGAGGTGACTGCCTGCGTGCGCTCGCCGCTGGGCGGACTGCGGATCACGCGGCCCGACGGGGCGGTCGAGAACATATTGATTCCGGAGATTCTTGACCCTGCTCAGGTGTCTGCGGTCGAGTGGGTGGTGCTGGCGACCAAGGCTCATCAGACGGCTGGGGCCGCGCCCTGGTTGGAACGGCTGTGCGGTGCGGACACCCGTGTAGCGGTGCTGCAGAACGGTGTCGAGCACCTTGAGCGCGTCGCGCCGCTGACGGGCGCGGCTCGGGTCCTTCCGGTGGTGGTGGAGATCGCGGCCGAATCGCCGCAACGCGGCCACATCCGGCTGTTCGAACGCCCGAGGGTCGTGGTACCCGAGGGCGACGACGGCGCGAGATTTGCGGCCCTGTGCCAAGACAGCGGTATCACCGTGACCTTGACCGAAGACTTCGTGACCGCAGCTTGGGCGAAGCTGTGCCTGAATGCGGCCAACGGCGCCGTTACCGCGCTGACGATGCGCCGTATGCCGGTCTTCGCCAATCCCCGCATCGCCCGCCTGGGCCACGCGTTGGTGGAAGAGGCACGACAGGTCGCCACCGCGTCGGGCGCGAACCTTCCCGATGACCTGGCCGACCAGGTCATCGCTCGGCTGCGGACGATGCCGGCCGAGTCTGGCAGCAGCATGCTGTGGGACCGCCTGGCAGGCCGGCCGCTGGAATACGACGCGCGCAACGGCGCAGTGGTGCGCATGGGTGCCCGCCTAGGCATCCCCACCCCGTACAACGAGACCGTAACCGCGCTGCTGGAAGCCGTCAGTGAAGCCGGGGATGTGACGTAGCGACCGCTGCATGATGACGTTCCCAGGCGCGGCTGCGGTAGCCGAGGCCAGGGTCGCCCAGGAGGTGGGGTGCCTCGCTCGCCGAGGTCGTCGGCGTGGCCGCAATCATTCCAGCCTCACCCGACCGGCACCCCGTGCGTTACCAACCCCCAACGAGATCGTGCTACGAGCTCGGGGACCGGGACTTCATGCTGGGCGGCAAGGGCTACGCGTGGTCTGGAGGAACTCGTTCAGGATCTCGGCATCGACGTGGAGTTGATCCACTTGAGGTCCCGGTGATGTTGGGCTGGATGAAGTCTGTGAACGCCACTTGACGACCCAAGTCAAGCCGCGTTCACAGTCCTCTTTGCGGCCGACGCACCTCGCGGGATCAACGCTGTGAAGGGTGACCACGTGGGCACTGCAGGCCGGTACAGCCCTGGAGGCTTCATGTGGCCGTTCCGAACGCTGTCATGCGGAAGACACCACCTCGCCGGCCATGACCTGGGGAGGGTTGGGGAGCAGTGACGCAAGGTTGTCCCGCACGAAGTCCGCAGCCCTCGAGATCGATTCCGCGGCACCGGCCTGGTCCTGGAAGACGCTGGTCGAGACCATCACTCCGTCCCCGGCATCGATCCAGTAGTAGGCCACGAAGCCGGAGACCTGGCGCATGAGTGCCACAAACCCCTCGTTCACGAGACGTGCCGCCTCGGCCGAATCGGTCACCCCTTCGTACCGCCGGACTGCTGCGTACATCGCCAAGCTCCTCACGGCGTTCTGGGTTCGTTCTCTGCCGAGACGTCGTACCCCTGCGACGGCTGCCTGGCTCATGAGGCGTCCGGCAGTCACCTGAAGGGCCGCCTTGGATGATCCGAACGGCGGCCGGCGGCCGGCGGCCCGGACACGCGGCCTTGCGCGTGTCTGCCACGAGACGGCATCGACGTGGAGTGGAGCAGCCTCGGGCGGTGACTGCCCGCAGCACGAAAGAGGCTGTGAACGCGGCATGACGATCCACGTCAAGCCTCGCTCACAGACCTTTGAGCGAAACATCCGTGTGGCTCTTCGTCGCTCATCGGTCGCTCATCCGTCGCTCATCACGATTGTCTCGACCGGCAGTGGCTCGTCCGGTCCGATCGCGGCGTTGATCGCGGTGCGCATTGCCGAGGCGCTCATACCGGTGAGGCGCCTCTGCCCAGCCGACAGGCTGAAACTGTTTCCTCAGAACATGGCCGTCATGATGCGGTGCGGCGGCCTCTTCGGCGCCACACTCGCGTTCCAGTTCATGGTCGGCGGGATCAAGGCGTACTTTGCTATCGAGTGAGGTCAGGACCGGAGCACCGGGTCCCGATCGGCCTGCCCATTCCGCAGTTGCCGCTGTGCGTCGACCATAGGGCGGTCCGGAGACGGCCGGGGCCAGATAGTCCGGGCCGGGCAGGCCCTTGCGGCGCATGGCGATACCGGTGAGCGCCTCGAAGATGGCCCGGCGGGCGTTCATCGTGGTGGTGTAACCGGGATCCAGGTCCGGGACGACCTCGACGACCTCCATGCCCACCACGGGCGTCTCGTGGCAGATCCGGCGGATGGCCGGTAGCAGTTCCCGGTTGGTCAGACCCGGCGGCTCCGGGGCGCCGGTGCCAGGCGCGAAGGCTGGGTCCAGCACGTCGATGTCCAAGGACACGTACAGGTATTCCGGTCCGTCCAAGGCCTCGTCGATGGCCTGTTGGAGAACGACTTCGAATCCGCGGCGGTCGATCTCGGCCAGGAAGGTGCGTGCGCATTCCGTGCTCGCGCATCCAGCCGAACAACTCGTCGTCGGGTGCCATCGCGCTGCGCAGGCCGATCTGGAGGAAGTTGCGCCCCGGTGCATGTTCGTCCTCGATCAACCGACGAATCGGTGTGTTCTCCGTCGCCGGCCACTCTCCCGGCGGCTGGATCGCCCAGGAGACCGCCGCGCAGGCCCCCGAACGCGTGAACGCTCTCTTCCTGTGCGACGCGTGAACGCGGCCGAGCCTTCGAAGCGCGGTGGCTTCACCGGCTGATCGAGTCCGTGTACCAGACCATCAAGGGCCGGCTCGGCCTTGAACGCCGCGGCGGGCGCACCCCGACCGGCGTTACGGCCGGATCCTGGAACGCGTCCTGGCGCTGACCGCAGCGATCTGGCACAACCGCCCGCACCGGGGGATCGATGCATTCGGCCGTGTCGGCTTGCGGGCCCGACGGGCCGCGGTGATGTTGATGCTGATGCGAGCCGACGTCCGCAGGTTCGCTGCTGTCGGGCGCTCAGCCACGACGCGCGGAAGGACAGACATGCAGATATCCATACGCCTGGCGGCCCACCGACGCCTCGCCGCGGCCGTCGCCGCGGTGATCGTCTGCTCGACGACGGCCACCGTCCCGGCCCTCGCGCAGACCGCCGCGCCGTTGTCCGAGGTGCCGGTCCCGCGACTGGAGTGGACCCCCTGCGTCCCGGGCAGTCCGTTCGAGTGCGCGACCGTGAAAGCACCGCTGGACTACCGGCACCCCGGCGGCCGCACCATCGAGCTGGCGGTCGTCAAACGGAAGGCGACCGGCCCGGGGCCGCGCCTCGGCTCCCTGTTCTTCAACCCCGGCGGTCCCGGCGGACCGGGAAAGGTGCAGATGCCGCAGGACTACGAGTTCTTCCCGAAGGAGGTACGGGAGCGGTTCGACATCGTCAGCTGGGATCCCCGCGGCATCGGCTACAGCACCGCGGTGAACTGCTTCGGCAGCCGCGAGAAGGCCGCCGCCTGGGTTGCGAGCAAGCCGATCGGCTTCCCGGTCGGGAAGAAGGAGCGGGCGACCTGGATCAGCGCGTACGCCGAACTGGGGCGGCTCTGCGAGCAGCGCGACCCCGCGCTGCTGCGCCACGTCTCGACCGCCGACACCGCCCAGGACCTCGATCTGCTCCGCCGGGCGGTGGGCGACCCGCAACTCACCTACCTGGGCATCTCCTACGGGACGATCCTGGGCGCCACCTACGCCAACATGTTCCCCGGCAAGGTCCGCGCCCTGGTCCTGGACGGGAACATCGATCCGCAGGCCTGGACGGACCACAACTCCACCGGCGACCCCAAGTTGCCGCTCTTCCTGCGGATGGGCACCGACGTCGGCGCGGCGGCGACCTTCGACCAGTTCCTCACCCTGTGCGGCTCGGCGGACACGGCCCACTGCGCCTTCTCCGCCGGGAGCCCGGAAGCGACCCGGGCCAAGTTCGACAAGCTGACGCTGCGCCTGCGGAAGCATCCGGTGGGCGCGTGGACCTACGCCGCGACCGTCGACGCCGTGGCGAACGCCCTCTATGTCGTCCATCCCGGCTGGACTGACCTCGCCGGTACGCTCCAGGACCTGTGGGAGGGCCGCACCCCGGTGCCGCCGGCCGCGGTCCCGCCGCCGATCCCGTATCCGTACGCGGGGATCGAGCAAGGGGGCGCGGTGAGCTGTTCCGACAGCCCCGAGCCGCGCAATCCCTTCGCCTACCACCGGTTCGAGGCGTTCGCCGCGGCCCGCGCGGGTGACCTCGGACGGTTCTGGACCTGGGCCGCCGAGCCGTGCGCCACCTGGCCGGCCGTGGCCGCCAACCGCTACACCGGCCCGTGGAACACGCCCACCGCGCACCCGATCCTGCTGGTCAACCCCACCTACGACCCTTCCACTCCCATCCGGGACGCCAAGGCCATGGGCCGAGAACTGGCCTCCTCGCGCCTGCTCACCCTGAACGGGTACGGGCACACCGCTCTGCTCAACCCCAGCAGCTGCGTCCAGGCGTACGAGAGTCGCTACATCATCGACGGCACCATGCCGCCGGTCGGAGCGAACTGCACCCAGAACACGCCTCCGTTCTCCGCGTCTCGCCCGCACGGCGGCCTCGCCACCGGCGGTGGCGCGACGGCCGACATCATCCAGTAGTTTCCTCCGCAGCGGCGCTTCGGCCAGGCCGGAGCGTTTGACAGCGGCGCGGAAGCGGCGCGGCTCGAGCGAAGCACAACCACCGGGCCTCGGGCGTGAAACCGACCAGACCTGGGGCTGCTCGCGGCCGAGCCCTGCCTCGTTGCTGGCCGCGCCGGTCAGACGCTGATCGGCGACAAGAACTGCCTGCGCGTGCCTGGCGTGATCGCCGACATGTTCAGAGAGAAGCCGGATGCGTTCTCGCGGATGACGGCAGAGCACATGGCCATGCCGTTCCCGCCCGGCTTCCGCACGCGGCCCCAACCCGGTGAACCTGTGCGGTCGCAGCACCGGCAACCCGGATGACGTCTCTGAACGCGCCTCGTGATCCACATCATCCTGCCCCGCTCCCACAAGGTGCGGGCGTGCCCCTCTCAGCCGCCGGCCAGGTCGATCTCCGGTGAGTACGCTTCGTGGACGGTGATCGGGGACTCTGCGTATGCCGCGTTGATCGGTGTTGAGTGAACGGTCCAGGCCCTGGCGGCTTTTCATTCCTCGATCGACGTCGGCGCGAGTGCGGGCCGGCTCCCGGGAGAAGGTGCTTCACCGAGGCGCCGTGAGCAGCTCGCCTGTGAGCAGGCCCTGGGTGGTCCGGACCGCGGCCACCGACCAGGCGGTCAGCAGGAGGGCGTACAGGGCGACGGCCAGTACCTCGAAGGCGGCCAGGCCGGTGTGCCGGGCCAGGCCCTCCGCGCCGGTGACGCAGGTGCCCACCGGGAAGGTGAAGGCCCACCAGGTCATCGCGAAACCCATGCCCTGGCGGCGGGCCCGTACGACCATGGCGACGGCCAGCGCCAGCCACAGCAGCGCGAAGCCCAGCACGGGGACGCCGTAGAGCACGGCGAGGAGCGCGAAGCCCTGGTCGTAGGGCGCCGGCACCACGCCGGGGGCGACGTCCGCGAACTTGCCCACCGCGGTCGTCGACTGGCCCAGCGGACCGAGCACGAGGAACAGCGTCGGGGTGAGCGCGAGCGGCAGCGGACCCGAGGTGACGAGCCGGGCGAAGACCATCGGCAGCATCACGAAGGTCGCCACCAGGCTGATCCCGAACATCGCGACACACGCGAGGAGCAGCGTCTCCCGGGGCTGTCCGGCCGGCAGGTGCGGAACGAGGAGGGGGCCGAGCGCGGCCGACACCATCGGGGCGACGATCGGCAGCAGCCACACGGGGGAGGCCTGTCCGGGCTCGATGCGATGCCGGACGACCATGAGGTACGGGACGGCCACGGCGGCGGTGAGTCCGATCAGCGTCCCGGCGGTGAACAGGACGGTGTCCACGGCCAGGGCCGCCGGAGTCCCGATCCAGTCCCGGCCGACCAGGAGGGTGCCGCCGCCCACGGCGAGCAGGGCCATCGACAGGCAGCCGTAGAAGGGGGCCATGGCGGGGTCGAGGAGGTGGGCGCGGGCCTGGTCGCGGTGGTAGGTCCAGTGCAGGGCGCGGGCGGTGAGCAGCGAAAGCAGCAGGGCGAGCGAGAGGGCCCACACGGCGGTGCAGGCGGTGCGCAGGCCCGGGACGTCCGCGGGAAGTCCGGCTCCCGCCGTGGCCACGATCGCCGTACCCATCACGGAGGCGTACCAGTTCGGGCCGAGATGCCGGACCGCGGCGACGGCGCGGTTTCCCGGGACACGGGGGGTGTTCGTGCCGGGGACGGTTCCCGCCTGATGGGCGGACAGGGGCTGGGCTGCGGTGACCATGACACCACGGTCGTCCGCCCGCGGGCTCCCCACCAGGGAGTGCGCGCCTATGACGGCATAAGCTGGCTTTATGAGCAGCAGCGCTGAGGTTCGTCATGAGTAGCGGTGCTGAGGATCGGCCCGGCGCCGGGATCGCGCACCGGGTCCCCGATCTGGGTGCGCTGGAACTGCTGTTGGCGGTGGCCCGCCTCGGCAGTCTCGGGCGCGCCGCACGGGAGGTGGGGATCACCCAGCCGGCGGCGAGCAGCCGTATCCGTTCCATGGAGCGGCTGCTCGGGGTGGCGCTCGTCGACCGGTCGCCGCGCGGGTCCCGGCTCACCCGCGAGGGGGCGCTCGTCACGGACTGGGCCCGGCGGGTGGTGGACGCGGCCGAGGCCTTCGACGCCGGGGCGCAGGCCCTGCGCGACCGGCGCGACTCGCGGCTGCGGGTGGCCGCGAGCATGACCATCGCCGAGTATCTGCTGCCCGGCTGGCTGATCGCCCTGCGCGCGCAGCGTCCCGACACGGCCGTGTCGTTGCTCGCCGGGAACTCCGCCGCCGCCGCCGAGCGGCTGCTGGCGGGTGAGGCGGACCTCGGGTTCGTCGAGGGGCTCTCGGTGCCGTCCGGTCTCGACGCCACCGTCATCGCGCACGACCGGCTGATCGTGGTGACGGCGCCCGGACATCCCTGGGCGCGCCGCCGGGCGCCCCTCGCGGCGGCGGAGCTGGCGGCCACGCCGCTCATCCTGCGCGAGGAGGGGTCGGGCACGCGTCAGGTTCTCGACTCCGCGCTCGGTGGGCTCGCGCGGCCGCTGATCGAGCTGTCCTCCACGACGGCGGTCAAGGCCTCCGCCGTCAGCGGCGCGGGGCCCGCCGTCCTGAGTGAACTCGCCCTGGGTGAGGAGCTGTCCGCCCACCGGCTGGTGGGCATCCCGCTCGCCGACGTGCGGCTCACCCGCGCCCTGCGGGCCGTCTGGCCGACGGGGCACCGGCCCACCGGGCCGGCCCGCGATCTCCTGTCCCTGACGCGGGGGGCGTAGCGGGACGGACTTGATTCGCCCCCTCCGCCCTACCCGTCCCGTACCCGGGGGCGCCGCCCCCGGACCCCTGCTAACGCCTGAGGGGCTGAATTTTCGGTCCGGGGACCGGATCGTTCAGGTCGCCGCTGTCACCAGGCCCCGCATGACCCGCAGGTCGGTGCCCATTTCCGGGTGCCACTGGACTCCCAGGACCCAGGCGGAGCCGGGGAGTTCGATCGCCTCCACGGTGCCGTCGGCCGAGTGCGCCGAGGCCAGCAGACCTTCACCGAGGCGGTCCACGGCCTGATGGTGGTACGTCGGCACGGCGCACGGCTCCGGTACGAGCCCGGCGTACCGCGTCCCCGGTACGGGTGTCACCTCGTGGTGTCCGATGACGCCGGTGTCCTTCACATGCCCGTCGAGGTGCTGGACGAGCGTGCCGCCGAGGAACACGTTCAGGAGCTGGTGGCCCCGGCAGATGCCGAGGAGGGGGGTGCCGGAGTCCAGCGCGGCCCGGATCAGGGCGAGTTCCCAGGCGTCGCGCTCGGGGGCGGGCGGGCCCGTACGCGGGGAGCGCTCGGCGCGGTACCGGGCGGGGTCGACGTCGGGGCCGCCCGCGACGACCACCGCGTCGAGCCGGGCGACCGCCTCGCGCGCCAGGTCCGGATCGTCCGGCGGCAGCATCACGGCCAGTCCGCCCGCCCGCTGCACGAGCCGCGGATAGCCGGCCGGCAGCAGCGCGGCCTCCAGCTCCCACACGCCCCAGCGCGCCCCGGCCTCCAGATACGTACTCACACCGATCAGCGGCCTGCCCACGCGCTTCTCCCTCGGATCCGGATCGCCACGGCGCCCACGAACGGCGACGGCTTCCATGGCGCCCATGGCTTCCGTGGAGTCCATGGCTTCAACAGCGTCCACGGTTTCCACAGCTTCCAGGGCTTCCATGGCTTCAATGGAAAGGTCTCATACCTTTGCGGGGCGGGGGCGGAAACACAGGGGCTCCACGCGTCACGTCCGGCTCATGCCAGGAACCCCCGCAGCAGTGCCGCCGTGCCCGCGCAGTGCTCCCGCATCATCTCCCGCGCACCGTCCGCGTCCCCGTCGAGGACCGCGTCGACGATCGCGGTGTGCTGGCGCTGCGAATGCTCCAGATTGCGGACGAGGAGCGGGATGCAGTCGAGGAGGTCGTTGACGCCGGCGCGGACGGCCGCGTACCGCGCGGCGAGGGACGGGGAGCCGCACAGCTCGGCGAGGATCAGGTGGAGCATGGTGTCCAGGCGCCGGTACTCGGCCAGCGGGGCGTCGTTCGTCCGCTCCAGCGCCTCGCGCAGCCGCAGCGCCTGGTCCGCGTCGAGCCCGTGCGTCGCGCACAGCCCGGCCGCGCCCACCTCCAGGACCTCGCGGAAACGCAGTACGTCCTCGATGTCGACCGCGGCGACCCGGCGGCGCAGTTCGTGCTCGTCCGGTGTGTCCGTGCGGGCCAGCACGAACGTGCCGCCGTACCGGCCGCGCCGCGACTCGACCAGACCCTGGTCCTGGAGCACCTTCAGGACCTCGCGCAGCGTCACCCGGCTGATGCCCAGCCGGTCGGCCAACTCCCGCTCCGAGGGCAGCCGTTCACCGCCCGGCACCAGGCCGAGCCGGACGATCTGGAGGATCTGCTCCAGCGCCTCCTCGAAGCCGTTGCCCGCCCGCACCGGCCGCAGGACCGGCGTCAGCCGGTCGTCCGTCCCACGGTCGGGTTGCGCCCGCGTCATCAGGTCGCGCCCCCTTCCCAAGCAATGGTTCTCCGCAATACCTTATGGCCCTCGGCTGACCCAAGGAGGCTTTTCCGGTGGCAGACCGCACACCCCCGCTCTCCGTCGACGAACTGCGCGTCCTCGTCGAGGCCGGTGACATCGACACGGTCGTCCTGGCCTTCCCCGACATGCAGGGGCGGCTCCAGGGCAAGCGGTTCGCCGCGGCCTTCTTCCTCGACGAGGTCCTGGAGCACGGGACGGAGGGCTGCAACTACCTCCTCGCCGTCGACACCGACATGAACACCGTCGACGGATACGCCATGTCCTCCTGGGACCGGGGATACGGCGACTTCGCCATGCACCCCGATCTCACGACCCTGCGACGCGTGCCCTGGAACGACGGCACCGCACTGCTCGTCGCCGACCTCGCCTGGAACGACGGCTCCCCGGTGGTCGCCGCGCCCCGCCAGATCCTGCGCCGCCAGCTCGAACGCCTCGCCGCACTCGGCTACACCGCCCAGGTCGGCACCGAGCTGGAGTTCATCGTCTTCAAGGACACCTACGAACAGGCCTGGGACAGCGGCTACCGGGGGCTCACCCCGGCCAACCAGTACAACATCGACTACTCGGTCCTCGGGACCGGACGCATCGAGCCCCTGCTGCGCCGCATCCGCAACGAGATGCAGGCCGCGGGCCTCACCGTCGAATCCGCCAAGGGCGAGTGCAACCCCGGCCAGCACGAGATCGCCTTCAAGTACGACGAAGCCCTCGTCACCTGCGACCAGCACGCGATCTACAAGACCGGCGCCAAGGAGATCGCCTCGCAGGAGGGCGTCTCCCTCACCTTCATGGCCAAGTACAACGAGCGCGAGGGCAACTCCTGCCACATCCACCTCTCCCTGGCCGACGCCGACGGCACCAACGTGATGGCGGGCTCCGCCCAGGACCCCGGCGGCATGTCGGAGGTCATGCGTCACTTCCTCGCCGGACAGCTCGCCGCGCTGCGCGACTTCTCCCTCCTGTACGCGCCCAACATCAACTCGTACAAGCGCTTCCAGCCGGGCTCCTTCGCCCCGACGGCCGTCGCCTGGGGATACGACAACCGCACCTGCTCGCTGCGCGTCGTCGGCCACGGCCGCTCGACGCGCTTCGAGAACCGGCTGCCCGGCGGCGACGTCAACCCGCATCTGGCCGTCGCCGGACTCGTGGCGGCCGGCCTGTACGGCATCGAACGGAAGCTGGAACTGCCCGAGGCCTGCTCGGGCAACGCCTACACCGCCGAGTACGCGCACGTCCCCACCACCCTGCGCGAGGCCGCCGAACTCTGGGAGAACAGCCCGATCGCCCGGGCCGCCTTCGGCGACGAGGTGGTCGAGCACTACCGCAACATGGCGCGCGTCGAACTGGAGGCCTTCGACGCCGCGGTGACCGACTGGGAGCTGCGCCGCTCCTTCGAACGCATGTGAGGACCCCCTTGCCGCACCCGCACGCATCCCACCCGGACGCGCCGCACCCGCGCCCGTCGCACCCGCCCACCTCACCCCCGTACGACCACGAACTCCGGGTGCTCGACCCGGCCACCGAGGAGGTCGTCGCCACCGTCCCGGCCGCCACCGCCCAGGACGTGGCGGACGCCGTCGTACGGGCCGGCCGGGCGCAGGCCGGATGGGCCGCCCTGGCGCCCGCCGACCGGGCCAGGCTGCTGCGCCGCTTCGCCTCCGTCGTCGACGGCCACCTGGAGGAACTGGCCCGCCTGGAGGTCCGCGAGGCCGGACACACCCTCGGCAACGCCCGCTGGGAGGCGGGCAACGTGCGCGATCTGCTCGACTACGCCGCCGGGGGAGTCGAGCGGCTGACCGGCCGTCAGATCCCCGTCCCCGGCGGCCTCGACATCACCCTCCTCGAACCGCTCGGCGTCGTCGGCGTCATCGCGCCCTGGAACTTCCCGATGCCCATCGCCGCCTGGGGCACCGCACCCGCCCTCGCCGCGGGCAACGCCGTCATCCTCAAACCCGCCGAGACGACCCCGCTGACGGCATTGCGGCTGGCCGAACTCGCCCTGGAGGCCGGCCTGCCCGAACACCTCTTCCAGGTGCTGCCCGGCGCGGGTCCCGTCGCGGGCGACGCGCTCGTCCGGCACCCCGGCGTCGCGAAGATCGTCTTCACCGGGTCCACGGCCGTCGGCAAACAGGTTCTGGCCAAGGGCTCCGCCCTCCTCAAGCGCGTCACCCTCGAACTCGGCGGCAAGAGCCCCAACATCGTCTTCGCCGACGCCGACATCGAAGCCGCCGCGGCCGCCGCCCCCATGTCCTTCCTCGACAACTCCGGCCAGGACTGCTGCGCCCGCACCCGCATCCTCGTCCAGCGCTCCGTCCACGACCGCTTCCTCGAACTCCTCGCCCCGGCCGTCGAGTCCGTCGTCGTCGGCGACCCCTCCGACGAGCGGACCCAGATGGGCCCGCTGATCTCGAAGGTCCAACTGGAACGCGTACGGTCCTACGTCGACGCCGACGCGCCCGGCATCCGGGGCAAGGCCCCCGGGGGCCCCGGCTTCTGGTTCGCGCCCACCGTCCTCACCGGCGTGGATCCCGGCGCGCGCGTGGCCGTCGAGGAGGTCTTCGGACCCGTGGCGGTCCTGCTGCCCTTCGAGGACGAGGCCGACGCCGTCCGGCTCGCCAACGCCACCGACTACGGCCTGTCCGGCTCCATCTGGACCCGTGACGTCGGCCGCGCCCTGCGGGTCTCCCAGGCCGTCCGGGCCGGCAACCTGTCCGTCAACTCCCACTCCAGCGTCCGCTACTGGACCCCCTTCGGCGGCTTCAAGCAGTCGGGAATCGGCCGTGAACTCGGCCCGGACGCGCTCACCGCCTTCACCGAGACCAAGAACGTCTTCATCAGCACGGAGGGTCCCGCACAGTGACTTCAGACACCCCCGAGACCATCTGCCGCCGCCTGGTGGGCCGCACCGCCGTCATCACCGGCGCCGCCAGCGGCATCGGCCTCGCCACCGCGCGCCGGCTCGCCTCCGAGGGCGCGCATGTCGTCTGCGGCGACATCGACGAGACCCACGGAAAGGCCGTCGCCGAGGAGGTGGGCGGGATCTTCGTCAAGGTCGACGTGACCGACCCCGAGCAGGTCGAGACCCTGTTCAGGACGGCGTACGACACCTACGGCTCGGTCGACATCGCCTTCAACAACGCGGGCATCTCACCGCCCGACGACGACTCCATCCTGGACACCGGTCTGGAGGCGTGGAAGCGCGTGCAGGAGGTCAACCTCACCTCCGTGTACCTCTGTTGCAAGGCCGCCATCCCCTACATGCGCCGCCAGGGCAGGGGCTCCATCATCAACACCGCCTCCTTCGTGGCCCGTATGGGCGCGGCGACCTCCCAGATCTCGTACACGGCCTCCAAGGGCGGGGTGCTGGCCATGTCCCGTGAACTGGGCGTCCAGTTCGCCCGGGAAGGCATCCGGGTCAACGCCCTGTGCCCCGGCCCGGTCAACACCCCTCTGCTCCAGGAGCTGTTCGCCAAGGACCCCGAGCGGGCCGCGCGCCGGCTCGTGCACATCCCGGTCGGACGGTTCGCCGAGGCGGACGAGATCGCGGCGGCCGTCGCGTTCCTCGCCAGCGACGACTCCTCCTTCGTGAACGCCACCGACTTCCTGGTGGACGGGGGCATTTCGGGCGCCTACGTCACACCGCTGTAGCGGAAACGGCCGGTCCGCGGGGAGGGCGCGGCCCGGTCGCGCCCGACCCGCGGACCCCGTGTACCGCCACGCGCGGGACGTCCTAGAGTGCCGGGATGAGCATGACGCCTCCTCCCGGCTGGTACCGCGATCCGTCGTACCCGCTCGTCGAGCGCTGGTGGGACGGAACCGCGTGGACCGACCACCGGCGTCAGCCCGAGACCCCGCAACAGCCCCTGATGCAGGCCCCGTCGCCCGGCGGATCCGGCTCGGGCCGGGCCAAGGCCGTCGCCCTCGTGACGGCCGCCGTCGCCCTCGTGGCCGCGATCGTCACCGGCGCCGTACTGCTGCGCGACGACGACGGCGGCGACGAGGCCGCGACACGGACCACGCCCGCGACCGCGTCGCCCGCCCCGTCCGACGACCCCTCACCGTCCCCGTCCGGCGCCTCGCCGTCCGCCGGTGACCCGACCGTCGTCGTGGACGAACTCGACGGCATCACCTTCCCGGTCCTCGACGGCTGGGCGAAACCGCAGTACGTCGCCGACCACGACACGGTGCTGACGACCCCGCGGACCTACGACTGCCCGGGCGACCCCGGTCTGTGCCGGCACGGCCGCGTCGACGTCCGTACCGCGACGGCCACCGACGAGACCTCACCGAAGGTCCTCGCCGAGGGGGACATCGAGGACGCCGCCGACAGCGCGTACGGCCACGACCTCGTCGGCAGCAGGCCCTTCCGGGGCATCACCTCCCACCGGCTGGTGAAGTCCGGCTCGGTCGCCGTCGCCGGGCGCGCCGGGTATCTCGTGCGCTGGAAGGTCAAGACCGGTGTGGGGCCCGGGGGTTACGTCGAGTCGCTGGCCTTCCCGTCCAGCGTGGGCTCGCAGTCCCTGGTCATCGTCCGGTTCTCCATCGACGTCGGCGCCGACGCGCCACCGGTGTCCGACATGGACCGGATCACCGAAGGCATCCGCTCGGTGGGCCAGAAGGACGCCGGCGGCGGTGTGGGCAGCAGCATCGGCCCGTCCGACTGAACGACGCCCACCCGGCCTGGGGACGGACAGGCGTCTCCGGGCCGGGCGGGCGTGGTCCCGCGGATCAGAGGAAGGTGTGGCCCTCGCCGCGATAGGTCGGGACGGAGGCCGTGACCGTGTCGCCCTCCACGAGGTGCAGGGTGTCGAACCGCTCGCACAGCTCACCGGCCTTCGCGTGCCGGAACCACACCTTGTCGCCGATGAGCAGATCGTCCGCGGGTGAGCCGAGCAGCGGGGTCTGCACCTCGCCGGGACCCTCCTGGGGGTCGTACGACAGTCCCTCCGGCAGATACGGGACGGGCAGCCGGTCCACGCCCGCGGCCCCGGACGCGGGGTAGCCGCCGCCCAGCACGGTCACCACGCCCACCCCCGGCCGCCGCACCACGGGCTGGGCGAACAGCGCCGCAGGGCGTCCACTGAAGGACGTGTAGTTGTCGAAGAGCCTCGGCACGTACAGCCCCGAACCGGCCGCGATCTCGGTGACCGCGTCCTCGGCGGCCGTGTGCTGGACACTGCCGGTGCCGCCGCCGTTGACGAACTCGAGGTCCGGCTCCACGGCCCGGACCGCCCGGACGACCTCCGCGCGCCGCTGGGCGAGCTCCTTGCGGGCGGTGGCCTGCATCAGCCGCACGGCACGCGAACGCAAAGGCCGCCCCGAGACGGCGTCACCGACACCGGCGATGTGACCCTCGTACGCCATGATCCCCACCAGTTTGAACCCGGGGGCGCGTTTGACGGCACGGGCCATCTCGGCCACCTGGGCGGGGGAGTACAGCGGCGAACGCAGCGCCCCGACCCGGACCCGGCCGCCGAACAGCTTCAGCGAGGTGTCCAGCTCCAGGCAGACCCGCACGACCTCGGTGCCGCCCTCGCGTGCCTCGTCGATCAGCCGGAGCTGCGCCGGATCGTCGACCATCACCGTGACCGCGGCGGCGAGCTTGGGGTCGGAGGTCAGCTCGGCGTAACCCTTGCGGTCGGCCGACGGATAGGCGAGCAGGACGTCGTCGAAACCGGACCTGGCCAGCCACAGCGACTCGGCGAGCGTGAACGACATGATCCCCGCGAAACCGTCGCGTCCCAGGACCCGTTCCAGGAGGGTGCGGCACCGGACGGACTTGCTGGCGACACGGATCGGCTTCCCGCCGGCCCTGCGGACCAAATCGTCCGCGTTCGCGTCGAAGGCCCCCAGGTCCACGATGGCGACGGGGGCGTCGAGGTGAGCGGTGGCCCGGTCGTAGCGGGCCCTGTCGGCGGCACGGGCAGTCATGGACGAAGACTGCCAGACTCCATTACCGCAGGGTAGGGGGACGTTCCGGGCAGATGCCCCGGGGCCTCGGACTGGTTCCCGCCCGGGGCGCGTCAACCCGTAGAGTGACGCGGACGCAGGGAGGAACGACCTTGCCCCGGCGGGCCCTGCCCGGGGTGACGGTCTCCCGGTGCGGGTATGCGTGCCCGTGGCGACCTCTCGCGCGACACGAAACGGCTCGCCGAGTCACGGGGCGTCCGACAGCCCGGTGCGAGGAAACGGGGGGTGCATGAGTACGGAAGCGCGGCGCGCCTCGAATCCCCGGCGTCCTTCCACCCCTCCGGCCGCGGCCCCGCCGGCCCCCCGGACCCCGCCGCCCCCGGCGAACCCGCCGGCCGCTCAGGCTCCGGCCCACCCCCCGGTTCCGCCGAAGCCCGTCCGGTCGCCCGGACCGGACCTCTCGGCCGGGGAGGACTGGTCCGCCGAGGAACCCTCGCCGAGCGCTCAGGGTTTCCCCTCCGGATTCGGGCAGGCCGCGTCCGACGGCGCTCCGTCGGCCTCGCCGCGCCCCGCGAGCCCGCCCCGCGGCACGGCCCCGTCGGTGCCGCCCCAGCCTGTACGGCCCCCGTCCGCGCCGGAACGGTCCGCCACACCGGAATCACCGGCGCCGAGGCCCACCTCGCTGGTCCGTCCGAGGGCGTCCTCGACGAGCGGGTCCGGTCCCGCCGGCGCCGCATCGTCCGGCGGCCCGGCGCCCACAGGTACGTCCGGCTCGCCGGGGCGGGCCGCGTCCCGTACGCCGGCAGGATCCGCCGCACTCGGCGCCCCGGGTTCCGCCGCTTCCGAGGCTCCGGAATCCGTCTCACCCGGCAGACCGTGGTCGACCTCGGCGGGTACGCCGGGATCCGACGAGCGACGGTCGGCTTCGACCGGTACGGGGTCCGACGCGCCCCGGGCCGCTTCCCTGGGCGCACCTGGGTCCGACGCACCGCGGTCGGCCGCGGCCGGCACGCCGGAGTCCGACGCGCGACGGTCCGCCCCGACCCGTACTCCGGACTCCGGCGCGCCCCGCTCCGTCCCGTCCGGTACACCTGGATCCGACCCGCGACGGGCGGCCTCGTCCGGTACGCCGGGGTCCGACCCGCGACGGGAGGCCTCGACCGGTACGCCGGGGTCCGACGCCCCGCGGTCCGTTCCGGCCGGCACGCCGGGGTCCGCTCCGGCCGGTTCGTCGTCCGGTGTGCCGCGCCCGGTGGCGCCGTCCACCGCGCCGCGCCCCGCGTCGGACGGTGCCCCGCCGGACCGCCCGGCCCCGCCGTCGGTGGCTTCACGGCGCTCCGCGTCGGACGCCGCTCCGCAGGGTCCCGGATCCGCGTCGCGGCCGGAGGCCCGGCGCTACCCCCACCTGCGCCCCGAGGGCCGGACGGGGGCGCCGACCCCGCCGCCCCCGGCGGCCTCCGCACGTTTCCCGGACACCCCGCCCGCGCCCGCCGCACCGGCACGCCCCGACGGGGCGCCGCACCCCGCAGGCCCGTCGCGGCCCGGCGGAACGCAGCGTCCCGCGCAGCGCCCCGCCCGGTTGTCGCACCCCGCCGCGCCGCAGCGCCCGTCCGAGCCCCCGCGTGCCTTCGAAGCTCCGCGCCCCTCGGAGTCCGCGCCGCCGTCGCAACCCGCGCGGTCCTCGGACCCGTCGCGCTCCTCCGGTGCCGCGCCGACCCCCGAGTCCGCGCACCCGGCCGGGCTCCGGCGCCCGTCCGAGACCTCGCAGCCTTCCGTCCCCTCGCAGCCCTCCGTCCCCTCGCGCCCCTCCGGCCCCCCGCGGTCCTTCGATCCGTCACGCGCCGCCGAGCCCTCGGGCCCGTCCGAGCGGACCGCCGCGTCCGATCGGGCCGGAGCTCCGGCGCCGGTCGGAGCGGCTGGGCCGGACCTCGGTTTCGGGGAGCGGTTCGGGGAGGTCACGCGGGAGCCGCGGGCCGGGCGGGACGGGGCCGGTGCGGGCTCCGCGAGCGCTCCTCCGTTCATTCCGGCCCCCTCGCCGGCGGCGCCCGCCGAGACCACCCCGGGCGTGCGGCGCCCCTTCGTATCGTTCGCGGAGCCCGAGACGTACGGCGGCGACACCGCGCGGGTGCGCCCGTTCCGCGGGCGGATCCGGCCGGGTGCCGTGACCGCCGCGACCTGCCTCGTGCTCGGACTCGGCCTCATCGGCGGCGCGGTGACCGGCAGTTGGCTCACCGGCGACGACACGGACGCGCCCGGTTCGCCCGGCGCGTTCACGGCGGCCGGAGGCCTCTGGCACAGCGTTCCCGTGGACCGGCTCTTCCCGCCGACCGTGCGCGGCGACGGCGCGGGCCCCGGCGGTTCCGACCGCACCTGGACACGGATCGCCGTCGCCCCCGACACCGGCTGCAAGGACGCCTTCGACCCGCTGCTGCGCCAGGCTCTCGCCCCCGTCGGCTGCCTGCGCCTGCTGCGTGCCACCTACGTGGACGCGACCCGCAGTCATGTCACCACCGTCGGCCTGCTGTTCACCAAGGCGGACGCGGCGGGCATGACCTCCCTGAAGGCCCGCTTCCGCAAGGAGGGCCTGGACCGGCGCCCCGATCTGCTGCCCCTGCCGTACGCGGCGAAGGGCACCGCCGCCGAGGGCTTCGGCAAGGCGCAGCGTGCCGCGTGGACCGTGTCCGTCCTGACGGACGCCCCCGTCGTCGTGTACGCGGTCTCCGGGTTCGCCGACGGGCGAACGGTCGCCGCCCCGCAGCCCGCCGCCGAGGCGATGAAGCCGGAGGCGACCACGGCCGCGGCCCAGTCGGGCCTCGGCCATGAGGCGCAGGGCCTCGCCGACCGGGTCGAGCGAGGCCTTCGCAAGACCGTCACCTCGTCCACGGAGAAGCCGTCATGACCCGCGACGACGGCCCCGACGGCCGCACCCGGCAGCCCCGTACGACCGGACCCGCCGGCACGACCGGAGTGACGGCCCCCGTCGGCCGCCCCCGGCGCCCGGCCCTGACAGCCCGCCGGCCCCGGCTCTCCCGCAGGTCCGGTGCCCTCGCCGCGTTCCTCGCCGCCTCCCTCGCCCTTGTGCCCTCCGCCACCGCGCACGCCGACGGCATACGTGCCCAGCAGTGGGGCCTCGACGCGATGCACACGCAGCAGGCGTGGCGCACGACCAAGGGCAAGGGCATCACCGTCGCCGTCCTCGACACCGGCGTCGACGCCCAGCACCCGGACCTCAAGGGCAATGTGCTCGGCGACAAGGACATGGTCGGTTTCGGCGCGAGCCGCGGTGACGTGAGCTGGGCACGGCACGGCACCGCCATGGCGGGCATCATCGCCGGGCACGGCCACGGGCCCGGCCACGCCAACGGCGTGATGGGGATCGCCCCTGAGGCGAAGATCCTGCCCGTCCGCGTCATCCTCGAGGACAAGGACCCGGCCCGCTCCAAGGCCCGCAACACCCGTGGCAACGCCCTCGCGGAGGGCATCCGCTGGGCCGCCGACCACGGCGCCGACGTCATCAACCTCTCCCTCGGCGACGACTCCAGGTCGGCCCACCCCGAACCCGCCGAGGACGAAGCGGTCCAGTACGCGCTGAAGAAGGGGATCGCCGTCGTCGCCTCCGCCGGCAACGGCGGGGAGAAGGGCGACCACATCTCGTACCCCGCCGCCTACCCCGGCGTCATCGCGGCGACCGCCGTGGACCGCTACGGAACGCACGCCTCCTTCTCCACCCGCCGCTGGTACGCCACCGTCAGCGCCCCGGGCGTCGACGTGGTCATCGCCGACCCGGACGACCGGTACTACGAGGGCTGGGGCACCAGCGCGGCCTCCGCGTTCGTCTCCGGCGCGGTCGCACTCGTCAAGGCCGCCCACCCGGGTCTGTCCCCGGCGCAGATCAAGCGGTTGCTGGAGGACACCGCCCGCAACGTTCCCTCGGGCGGCCGAGACGACTCCCGCGGCTTCGGCTTCGTCGACCCGGCCGCGGCCATCAAGGCGGCCGGCCGGATCGATCCCGAGGGCGGTCCCAAGGCGGCCGCGTACGGCCACAAGTACTTCGGCGCAGGGCCCGACACCCCTGAAGACGGCGGCAGTTCGGCCGACTGGGCTGCTCCCCTCGCGGGTGCCCTGGGCCTGGGCCTGCTGGCGGCGGCGGTGTTCCTGTGGCGCGGTCGCAGACCCTCGAACCCGTTCGAACGTCGCTAGCGGAAAACGCCGTTCGGGACCCCGGCGCCCCGCGGCCCCGGTCGCGCCGCATCCCGTCGGCGCCGACCCGTAGGCCTGTCCTTGAACGGCCTGTCCTTGAACGGCCTGTCCTTGAACGGCCGGTCCTTGAACGGCCTGTCCTTGAACGGCCGGTCCTTGAACGGCCGGTCCTTGAACGGCCGTTCCGGGGCGGCCCTTCGACGGCCGGGCCTCAGCCCTCGGCCGTGTCCTGGAACGCGGACACCGCCGCCTTCGACACCGCTTCCACCAGCGAAATGCCCTTCGCCTGCGTCGAGTTGCCGTTCGACAGCGTCGCCACCAGATAGTCGTGGCCGTCGGCCGAGATCCGCCCGATGCTGTTGATGTCCCACAGCCCGGTCGTGCTGCGCGCCAGCCACCCGTTCTTCAGCGCCCATCGGGACCCGTCGCCGGCGGCGGACACTCCCCACTGCTGGTCGGTCTCGATCTCGCCCATCAGCCCCTGTAGATAGGACCGCGAGGCCGCGCTCAGGTCGGAGTCGTCTCCGAACACCTGGCGCAGCAGCCTGAGTTGGTCGCTCGCGGTGGTCTGGGTCAGACCCCACAGCTCACCGTCGCCACCCTGGGTGTCCGTGAGACCGAGGCGCTTGTTCGCGGCGTCCAGCCCGTCGGCCCGGCCGATGGTGGCCCACAGCGCGGTCGCCGACGCGTTGTCGCTGTTCTCGATCATCGCGGTGGCGTACGCCTTCTCCCGCGCGGTGAGATGCCGGTCCGCGTCCCGTGCCTGGAGCAGCAGCGCGGCGAGGATGTTCACCTTGACGATGCTCGCGGTGTCGAAGGCCGTGTCCCCGTAGCCGGCGCTCTCGCCCGAGTCGACGTCGAGGACGGCGACCGAGGTCTTCGCACCGGCCGCCACCGTCACCGACTTCAGTGCCTTGGCGAGCAGCGCGTCCCGGTCCACGGAGGGTTCCGCCACGGGTTCCACCGATGCCTCCTCGCTCGCGGCGGGCGACGCGGAGGGCGACGCCGACGCCGCCGACGATACGACGGCGGGGCCGTCGTGCGCCTGCGCCTTCATGTACACCGTCCCGGCGGCCGTGGCGCCGACGAGGACGACCGAGGCCACCGCGATGTACAGAAGTGGCGTGCGTCGGGAGGGCCGGGCGCGACGCCCGCGTGCTCTTTGACGGTCCATCCGGCGATGCTCGACGGCCGGGCTGTGGCGTCCGTTAGACGCGTGTGAAAGACGTGTCAGGGAAAACTGAGAAACTCATGAATCCCGTCGCCCGCGCGTTACAGGGGCCGCACAAGCGCAGCAGCATTCCCCCGATAGGGTCGGGGACCGTGGCGAACAAGAACATTCCCGACCCCGGCTTCCCCGACGACGACGGCTCCGCCGACCCCCGGCTGAGCGCCGCGCTCGCGGCCTGGTCCGCCGACCGCACAGCCGTACCGCCGGTCCTGGAGGCGCTCACGGGCGCCCGGCTCCTCGTGCCCGTCGTGGCGATGCTCGGTGAGGTCGAGGTGGACGAGAACGGGCTGCGCCGCGAGAAGACCAGCGACATGGCGGTGCCCACGCTCAAGGCCGGGAACCGTACGGCGCTGCCCGCCTTCACCTCGACGGATTCGCTGGCCCGCTGGGATCCCGGGGCCCGCCCCGTCGCCGCACGCCTGAACCAGGTCCTGGAGGCCGCGGCCCACGAGAAGGCCGACACGATCGTGCTGGACCTGGCCGGGCCGGTGTCCTACGAGCTGACGGGTTCCGCCCTGCTGGCGGTCGCCGAGGGGCGTACGACCCCCGATCCGCTCGCCGATCCCGCCGTGGTCGAGGCGGTACGGGCCGCGGTCGCCGCCGAGCCCCTCGTGGCCCGCGCCCATCTCGGCCCCGGTCCGGCGGACGGGACCCTCGCGCTCGTGCTCGACCCGTCGGCCGCCCCCGCCGAGACCGCTCGCGCGGTGGCCGAGCGGCTCGCGGCCGACGAAACACTGAGGGCCCGCCTGGTGCGCGGCCTCGACCTGGCACTGCTGCCGGCCGAGACGACGCCTCCGGGCGAGCCCCTGTACGTCCGCGGATAGGTACGCGAGCGGGTCCGTGTCCGTACGGCGGTCCGTACGGGCACGGGTCAGCCGTAGACGGGCCCCGTGTACTTCTCGCCGGGGCCCTGGCCCGGCTCGTCCGGGACGAGGGACGCCTCGCGGAAGGCGAGCTGGAGGGACTTCAGGCCGTCGCGCAGCGGCGCGGCGTGGAAGGAACTGATCTCGGTCGCGCTCGCGTCGAGCAGTCCGGCGAGCGCGGTGACCAGCTTGCGCGCCTCGTCCAGGTCCTTGTGCTCGTCGCCCTCCTCGGTGAGGCCGAGCTTCACGGCGGCGGCGCTCATCAGGTTCACGGCGACCGTCACGATGACCTCGACCGCGGGGACCTCGGCGATGTCGCGGGTCATGGTGTCGAAGTCGGGGTTCTGGGGAGGGGTGTCACTCATGCCTCACACGATAGGCCCCGGCGCGCGCGGCCCCGTCCACGGGAGCCTTCCGCCCGGTGAGCGGCGGTGAGGAGACCTCCGGTTAGCGCGTACCCGGCGGAACTGCTAACCTTGTGTAACGACCGGCCGGACACGTATGTGCTCGGCCCACAAGTGGAGGCTCCGATCTCCCACCTGACTGTCCTTCGGGACGGCGGGTCATCCGGTCAGGCGACCGCCATCGTTCCGTACGGACGATGGAGTCGTCCGAGTGCGCGCCCCGCGGTAGACCGCGGCGGTGCTCCGGTTGCCATGGAGCCCCGCCTGTGTCCCGTCCGGGGCATTTTTCATGCCCCACGGCGGTTGGTCAAATGTCATCAGAGACATACGCGGCTGTCCGCCAGACCGCCGTGTGGTGCTACCGAGGAGGATCCATCAGCACCGAGCCCCGCATCAACGACCGGATTCGCGTTCCCGAAGTGCGACTTGTCGGTCCCAGCGGCGAGCAGGTCGGGATTGTTCCGCTTGCCAAGGCCCTTGAGCTTGCTCAGGAGTACGACCTCGACCTGGTCGAGGTGGCGGCGAGCGCTCGCCCGCCCGTCTGCAAGCTCATGGACTACGGCAAGTTCAAGTACGAGTCGGCCATGAAGGCCCGTGAGGCGCGCAAGAACCAGGCGCACACGGTCATCAAGGAAATGAAGCTCCGGCCGAAGATCGACCCGCACGACTACGACACCAAAAAGGGTCACGTCGTCCGGTTCCTCAAGCAGGGCGACAAGGTCAAGATCACGATCATGTTCCGTGGTCGCGAGCAGTCCCGGCCGGAGCTCGGCTACCGACTGCTGCAGCGTCTCGCCACGGACGTCGAGGATCTCGGGTTCATCGAGTCGAACCCGAAGCAGGACGGCCGAAACATGATCATGGTTCTCGGTCCGCACAAGAAGAAGACCGAGGCGATGGCCGAGGCCCGTGAGGCTCAGGCGGCTCGCAAGGCGGACGCGAAGGCCAACCCGGGTCGCTCGCAGAACGCCGCCGAAGAGGGTGTGGCCGACGGTGACACCACCGAAGGCGCGCCCGCCGAGGCCGAGTCGACCGAGACCCAGGCCGAGGCGGAGACCCCGGCCGAGGCGTCAGCCGAGGCCTGATCCCAGGGCCCCCGCCCCGGGATGTCAATCGATACATATGACGTTCCACCCGTGCCCGGTCCCGCGACCGGGCACCGGAACGCCACTGACGAGGAGAGAACGGCGCTATGCCGAAGAACAAGTCGCACAGCGGTGCCAGCAAGCGCTTCAAGATCACCGGCTCCGGCAAGGTGCTCCGTGAGCGCGCCGGCAAGCGCCACCTGCTCGAGCACAAGTCGTCCCGCGTGACGCGCCGTCTCACCGGCACCGCCGAGATGGCCCCGGGCGACGCCGCGAAGATCAAGAAGCTTCTCGGCAAGTGACGTACCGGCGCCCAGCGCCGTACGTCTGATCCGGGACCCCATCGATTTCGGGTCGTGTGAGTCCAACCACGGCCCCGCTACAAGGAGTAAAAAGTGGCACGCGTCAAGCGGGCAGTAAACGCCCACAAGAAGCGCCGGGCGATCCTCGAGGCTGCGAAGGGCTACCGCGGTCAGCGTTCGCGCCTGTACCGCAAGGCCAAGGAGCAGGTCACCCACTCGCTGGTCTACAACTACAACGACCGCAAGAAGCGCAAGGGCGACTTCCGTCAGCTCTGGATCCAGCGCATCAACGCTGCGGCCCGCCAGAACGGCATGACGTACAACCGCCTCATCCAGGGTCTGAAGGCCGCCAACATCGAGGTGGACCGCAAGATCCTCGCGGAGCTGGCCGTCAACGACGCCAACGCGTTCGCCGCGCTCGTCGAGGTCGCGCAGAAGGCCCTGCCGTCGGACGTCAACGCGCCGAAGGCCGCGTGACGCTGCGCCGGCTCAGCCGACGTGACTGAAGGACCCGCAGGTCTGCGAACCTGCGGGTCCTTTGTCGCTGACCCCAGGGGCAGTCGTTCGGGTGCGGGCCGTCGGGGGCCGGTCGCGCAGTTCCCCGCGCTTCTGGGCGTGCCGGAGTGGCCCCCGCCGCCGTGCGAGCTGCACAGATACCGAAGGTGAACGAGAACATGCCTCCCGCCAGCCCCGAGCTGATCTCCCCGCGCTCGCCGCGTGTCCTGGCCGCCCGGCGGCTCGCCAGGCGGAACTTCCGGGGCAAGGACCGGCTGTTCCTCGCCGAGGGGCCGCAGTCCGTCCGGGAGGCCGCCGCACACCGCGCCGACGGCACGGCCACCCTCGTGGAGCTGTTCGCCACCGTCGAGGCCGCGGAGCGCTACGCCGACATCATCGGCGGCGCCCGGCAGGCCGGCGCCCGGGTGCACCTCGCCGAAGAGCAGGTCATCGCCGACATCTCGACCACCGTCACCCCGCAGGGCCTCGTCGGGATCTGCCGTTTCCTCGACACCCCCTTCGAGGACATCCTCAAGGCCCGGCCGAGGCTCGTCGCCGTCCTCGCCCACGTCCGCGACCCCGGGAACGCCGGAACCGTGCTGCGCTGCGCGGACGCCGCGGGCGCCGAAGCCGTCGTCCTCACCGACGCCTCCGTCGACCTCTACAACCCCAAGGCCGTACGCGCCTCCGTCGGGTCCCTGTTCCATCTGCCCGTCGCCGTCGGCGTGCCCGTCGAGCAGGCCGTGGCCGGACTCAAGGACGCCGGCGTCCGCATCCTGGCCGCCGACGGCGCCGGGGAGGACGACCTCGACGACGAGCTCGACAAGGGGACCATGGGCGGCCCCACCGCCTGGGTCTTCGGCAACGAGGCCTGGGGGCTTCCGGAGGAGACCCGCGCGCTGGCCGATGCCGTCGTGCGCGTTCCGATCCACGGAAAGGCCGAAAGCCTGAACCTGGCCACGGCCGCGGCCGTATGTCTCTACGCGTCAGCCCGTGCACAGCGCGCCTCCACAGGGTGCCGCTCCGTCACCGGCAGCTAGTAGGGTGACGGGCCCGGGGGCCCTCTGCGCCAGACGAGAGGTGGGGTACGGGGATGAGTGTCGGCACGGGCGGTGCCCATGGCGCGCTGCGAGCGCGAGACGTGCGCGGCACTTCCGCGCCCTGGCACGATGACACCGCGGGAGCCGGTCCCGGCCTCGGCATAGACCCCGACGACCTGCCCGACGGGATCGTCGTCGCCGACGAACACGGCCAGGTCGTCTGTTTCAACGCCGCCGCCGCCCGGATCACCGCGGTCCCCGCAGCCGAGGCCCTCGGCCGCCGGCTCGAAGCGGCCCTCCCGCTGGAGGATCTCGAAGGCCGGCGCTGGTGGCAGCTCACGGACCCCTACGGCGGACTCGCCATCCGCAACGGCCAGCCCGAACGGAACCTCCTGCTCCCCGGCGGCCGCGAGATCCTCGTCTCCGCCCGCTATGTGCGCACCCACCCCACCGGCCCGGTCCGCCGGGTCGTCGTCTGCCTGCGCGACACCGAGGCCCGCCGCCGCACCGAGCGCAGCCACGCCGAGCTGATCGCCACGGTCGCCCACGAACTGCGCTCGCCGCTCACCTCCGTCAAGGGCTTCACCGCGACCCTGCTCGCCAAATGGGAACGCTTCACCGACGACCAGAAGAAACTGATGCTGGAGACCGTCGACGCCGACGCGAACCGCGTCACCCGGCTCATCGCCGAGCTCCTCGACATCTCCCGCATCGACTCCGGCCGCCTCGAAGTGCGCCGCCAGCCCGTCGACATCGGCGCCGCCGTCGGCCGGCACATCCAGGCGTACGTCGCCTCCGGCCAGCCCGCCGACCGCTTCCTGCTGCGTATCGAGCAGCCCCTGCCCGGTCTGTGGGCCGACCCCGACAAGGTCGACCAGGTGCTCAGCAACCTGATCGAAAATGCGGTGCGCCACGGCGAGGGAACCGTCACCATCGACGTGGCACCCTCCACGTCCCCGCGCGAGCGGCCGGACGAGGAGGGCACGGCGAACGCCGTCACGTCGGTCACCGTGAGCGACGAGGGCACCGGAATCCCGGAGGAGTCCATGAACCGCGTCTTCACCCGCTTCTGGCGGGGCAGCAAGCGCGGCGGCACCGGCCTCGGGCTCTACATCGTCAAGGGCATCGTCGAAGCCCACGGCGGCACCATCACGGTCGGCCGCGCCCCCGGCGGGGGCGCCGAGTTCCGATTTACGCTGCCCGTGGGCACCCCGGCGTATCTGCTCTAGCGCCGCAGCGGCCCCCACGGGCGCCTCCGCACGGGATCACCGCGAGGACGCCCCGTCCTGGGCGGACCCTCACCCCCGTTAGACTCGGCCTTTGGCACCTTTGCGTCCACTCATCTGCGGACGATGCGTCTCCGAGTCGATGACGGGGACCCTCAGCCAGCCAACCGGAAGCACGGGAAGAGATGTCGGCACCTAATAAGTCGTACGACCCTGTAGAGGTCGAGGCCTTGAAACCGGAAGAGATCGAGCGCATGCGGGACGAGGCGCTCGCCGCCTTCGCCGCCGCCGGCGACCTCGACGCGCTCCAGGAGGCCAAGGTCGCCCACACCGGCGGCACCTCTCCGCTGGCCCTCGCCAACCGCGAGATCGGCGCACTGCCCCCGCAGGCCAAGGCCGCGGCCGGCAAGCTCGTCGGCCAGGCCCGCGGCGCTGTGAACAAGGCCCTCGCCGGCCGCCAGGCCGAACTGGAGGCCGACCGGGACGCGCGCGTACTGGTCGAGGAGGCGGTGGACGTCACGCTGCCGTACGACCGTGTGCCGTCCGGCGCCCGGCACCCGCTGACCACGATGATGGAGCGGGTCGCGGACGTCTTCGTGTCCATGGGATACGAGGTCGCCGAGGGCCCCGAGGTCGAGGCGGAGTGGTTCAACTTCGACGCCCTGAACTTCGGCCCGGACCACCCGGCCCGGCAGATGCAGGACACCTTCTTCGTCCAGGGCCCCGAAGGCACCCACGGAGACGAGTCCGGTGTCGTGCTGCGCACCCACACCTCGCCGGTGCAGGCCCGCGCCCTGCTCGACCGGGAGCCACCCGTCTACGTCGTGTGCCCCGGCCGCGTCTACCGCACGGACGAGCTCGACGCCACGCACACCCCGGTCTTCCACCAGATCGAGCTGCTGGCCGTCGACGAGGGCCTGACCATGGCCGACCTCAAGGGCACCCTGGACCACATGGTCCAGTCGCTCTTCGGCTCGGACATGAAGACCCGGCTGCGCCCGAACTACTTCCCCTTCACCGAGCCGTCCGCCGAGATGGACATGCTCTGCTACGTCTGCAAGGGCGAGTCCGTCGGCAACCCCGACCGCCCCTGCCGGACCTGCTCCTCCGAGGGCTGGATCGAGCTCGGCGGCTGCGGCATGGTCAACCCGCGGGTGCTCGTCGCCTGTGGCGTCGACCCGGAGAAGTACAGCGGGTTCGCCTTCGGGTTCGGCATCGAGCGGATGCTGATGTTCCGTCACAGCGTTGAAGACATGCGAGACATGGTCGAGGGTGACGTCCGGTTCACCCGGCCGTTCGGGATGGAGATCTGATGCGGGTCCCGCTTTCTTGGCTGCGGGAGTACGTCGACCTGCCGGCGACGGAGACCGGGCGCGACGTCCAGGCCAAGCTCATTTCGGCAGGCCTCGAGGTCGAGAGGGTCGAGCAGCTCGGCGCCGACCTCAAGGGCCCCCTGGTCGTCGGCCAGGTGCTCACCATCGAGGAACTGACGGAGTTCAAGAAGCCGATCCGCTTCTGCACCGTCGACGTCGGCACCGCCAACGGCACCGGTGAGCCCCAGGAGATCGTCTGCGGCGCCCGCAACTTCGCCGTCGGCGACAAGGTCGTCGTCGTGCTGCCCGGCGCGGTGCTGCCCGGCGACTTCGCGATCGCCGCGCGCAAGACGTACGGCAAGACCTCGCACGGCATGATCTGCTCCGGCGACGAGCTGGGCATGGGCGACGACGGTAGCGGCGGCATCATCGTGCTGCCGCCGGAGACCGCCGTCGGCACCGACGCGATCGAGCTGCTCCAGCTCGTCGACGAGGTCCTCGACATCGCCGTCACGCCCGACCGCGGCTACGCCCTGTCGATGCGGGGTGTAGCCCGCGAGGCCGCCATCGCCTACGGCCTGCCGCTGCGCGACCCCGCGCTGCTCGACGTACCGGCCCCGAACGCGTTCGGATACCCGGTCCAGGTCGCCGACCCGATGGGCTGCGACCGTTTCACCGCGCGTACGGTGACCGGCCTCGACCCCGACGCCCGGTCCCCGATCTGGCTGCGCCGCCGGCTCCAGAAGGCCGGCATGCGCCCGGTCTCGCTCGCCGTCGACATCACCAACTACGTGATGCTGGAGCTGGGCCAGCCCCTGCACGCCTACGACCGCAGCCGGGTCGAGGGCACCATCGGCGTGCGCCGGGCCGAGCAGGGCGAGAAGCTCACCACCCTCGACGGCGTCAAGCGCACGCTGGACGCGGGCGACCTGGTGATCACCGACGACCGCGGCCCCATCGGCCTCGCGGGTGTCATGGGCGGCGCCCACACCGAGATCGACGACACCGAGGGCACCACGACCGAGGTCGTCGTCGAGGCCGCGCACTTCGACCCGATCTCCATCGCGCGCACGGCCCGCCGGCACAAGCTGGCCTCCGAGGCGGCCAAGCGCTTCGAGCGCGGCGCCGACCCCGCGGCCACCTCGGCCGCGGCCCAGCGGACCGTCGACCTCCTCGTGCTCCTCGCGGGCGGCACCGCCGACGCCGGGGTCACCGAGGTGATCGCGCCGTCCGCGCCGCACACCATCACCATCCCGGCGAACCACCCGGACAAGGTGGCCGGTGTCGACTACGGCCGCGAGACCGTCGTCCGCCGACTCCAGCAGGTCGGCTGCGACGTCTACGGCCAGGACGAGCTGATCGTCACCGTGCCGTCCTGGCGGCCCGACCTGACGGACCCGAACGACCTCGCGGAAGAGGTCATCCGGCTGGAGGGCTACGAGAACCTGCCTTCCACGCTGCCCAAGCCGCCGGCGGGCCTCGGCCTCACCGACCGGCAGCGGCTGCACCGCCGGGTCGGCCGGGCGCTGGCCGGCGCCGGCTACGTCGAGGCACCGAACTACCCGTTCATCGGCGAGCACGTCTTCGACCAGTTCGGCCTCGCCGACGACGACCCGAAGCGCAAGGTCGTCAAGCTGGTCAACCCGCTCTCCGACGAGGAGCCCGCGCTCCGTACGACGCTGCTGCCGGGCCTGCTGCAGGCCCTCCGCCGCAACGACGGACGCGGCAGCCACGACCTGGCGCTCTTCGAGACCGGTCTGGTCTTCCACCCGCGGGAGGAACTGCGTGTCGCCGGGCGGCTGCCCGTCGACCGCCGTCCCACCGACGAGGAGATCGCGTCCCTGACCGCCGCGCTTCCCGCGCAGCCCCGGCACGCCGCCGTCGTCCTCGCGGGCGCCCGCGAGCAGGCCGGCTGGTGGGGCAAGGGACGCCCGGCCGACTGGGCCGACGCGATCGAGGCCGCGCGCGTCCTGGCCCGCGAGTCGGGGACCGAGCTCCTCGTCCGCTCGGGTCAGTACGGGCCGTGGCACCCGGGCCGCTGCGCCGAGCTCACGGTCGTCGTGGACGGCGCGGAGCAGATCATCGGGTACGCCGGTGAGCTGCACCCCGGCGTCCTGAAGACGCTGGGCCTGCCCGCGCGCACCTGTGCGATGGAGCTGGACCTGGACGCGCTGGAGCGGGCGAGCTCGGGCCACCCCAAGGGCCCGAAGATCTCGACCTTCCCGGTCGCCACGCAGGACGTCGCCCTCGTCGTCGACAAGAGCGTCCCGCACGCGGACGTCGAGGCGGCTCTGCACGAGGGCGCGGGTGAACTCCTCGAGTCCATCCGGCTGTTCGACGAGTACGAGAGCGCCCAGCTCGGCGAGGACAAGAAGTCCCTCGCCTACGCGCTCCGGTTCCGTGCCGCCGACCGCACACTGACCGTCGACGAGGCCTCCGCGGCCCGCGACGCGGCGGTGGCGCTCGCCGCGGAGCGCACGGGCGCCGTGCTGCGCGGAGCCTGACGGCTCCACGGGGTTGCGCCGGGGAACCGTGCGCCGTGTGCGCGGACCATTCCGCGACCGGGGCGCACGGTTCCCCGCTCCCGTTTTCGGGGGTTCCCAGGCCCCTGTGCGGGGTTGGCCCGGCCCCTGCCTGCATAAATGCGGCTGTCCGAAGACACCTCACTCATTTGGGTGACATGTCCGGGTGCCCCTGCCCGGCCGGGTCGGCGCTCGACAGAATCGGAGCGGTCTCTCCGAGGCCGTCTGCGCCGTCAGTGCCTATTGGGGGGCCAATCGGCATGATCCGTAACAAGGCTGGGGCTCCCCGCAGGGCGACGCTCCAGACGCATTCGCGGAACCCGGCCGGAGCGGTCCTCGCACCGCGTCGTTGCCGTGACCGGCTGAGGGCCGGATTCGACCGGGCGGTACGCGGTCGCAGATCCCGCCCCGGATCCCTCCGCGAGGACCACGGAAGCGGCCTCCTCGGCCACCGGGTCCCGCGCACCGCCGACCGCCCGCCGCTGCGCCGGGCGGTGAACCTGGGGCTGCCCGCGGTCTGGGGCGCGCTGGCGATCTCGTACAAGATGGCCTGTCCGCTCGCGCAGGAGAACGGGCTCGGTGCCCGCGTCGTCACCAGCGCCGTCTTCTTCGCGGTCGGAGCCGGTCTGATAGTCCACGTCAGAAGAGCGCTGCTGCGCGAACTCCGGCAGATCCGCAGAATCGCGGGAGCCGCGCAGAACGTCCTGCTGCGCCCGCTGCCGCCGCGCATCGACGGACTGGACATCGCCGCGGCCCAGCTCTCCGCGGATCACGGCGCGAGCATCGGCGGCGATCTGTACGAGGCGATCGCCACCGAGCACGGCGTGCGGGTCGTGATGGGGGACGTCCGCGGCCACGGACTGGGGGCCATCGGCACGGTCGCCGCCGTCCTCGGCAGCTTCCGCGAGGCCGCGCACGACGAACCCGAACTCGGCGGTGTCCTCAGAAGACTCGAGCGGGCGCTGGCCCGGCACCTGCGCGAGCGGGACCGGGCCGAACACGCCTTCGGCGGGCCCGAGTCCGACCACCACGCCGCCGAGGAGTTCGTCACCGTCCTGCTCCTCGAGATCCGCGGGGACGGCGAGGTGCACGCCCTCAACTGCGGCCACCCCTGGCCTTATCTGCTGACCCGGGGCCGTGTCCGGCCGTTCGTGCACGCCGAACCGCTGCCCCCGCTCGGGCCGTTCCCGCTGCCCGCCTGCCTGCCGGCCGAATCCTGCGGCCGGCTCCGGCCCGGCGAGGGGCTCTTCCTGCACACCGACGGCGCCGAGGACGCGCGGGACGCCCGGGGCCGGTTCTTCCCGCTGCTCCCGGCGCTCGCGGCGGCCGTCCGCGACGGGCCCGTCGAACCGCAGGCCGTGCTGCGCGCGGTGTTCACCGGCCTGCTGCGCCACACCGGCGGACGGCCCGACGACGACGTGGCCCTCCTGGTCCTGCACAACGACCGCCGCCCCTTCGCCCTGAACCACGGCCGTGTCTCCCAGCACGTGCCCCGCTAGGCCGTGTCCGCACCGTCGCGCCTGCCCGGTCGATCCGGAGACGACCGGCCACGGGACCCACTCCCGGACGTCCGGAGTCCCGCGGCCGACCCGGCCGGACCGGCTCTGCCGTCCGCCCGGCCACGGAGTGTCGGGCAGGCGGCCGGGCGGACGGCGCGGAGCGGGCCGCCGTACTGTACGAGGGGGAGCCGGCGGCCCGGCCGGCCTCTTGCGAGGCATTTCAGTCAACCGGTGCGAAACTCTCCGCGACAGCGAGCGCACAGCGCGGATACGGGCATTCCCATCACACCCCGTGTGAAAGAGGACGCACTACTCTCTCTGGTGCGGTCGGGGCGGTCGCCCGGCCGGCGCCGTCGGCAACGAGCCACTCGGGGGGCCTTCCATGCAGCCCAACACTCTGCTCGACGCGATCCTCGACGAGGCGGGGATCTCGCACGCGGGACTCGCGGCCCATGTCAACCAGGCGGGCCGGGCCCGTGGTCTGGCCCTGCGCTACGAACACACCGCCGTGGCACGGTGGCTGAAGGGCCAGCGACCGCGCGGACAGGTGCCCGACCTGATCTGCGAGGTGCTCGCGGGACGGCTGCACCGGCCCGTCACGCTCGACGACATCGGCCTCGGGGTCCCCGGCGAGCCCTCCACCCCGCACGCCGGCTCGCTCTCCGGCTTCGTCGAACGCGCCACCGCCCTGTGGCGCTCCGACGAACAGCAGCGCCCGCACATCCTCGGCGCCCAGGCTGTCACCGGAACCCCCGCCGTGATGCCCGTGTGGGAGTGGGAGAACCCGCCCGAGGACGTGGACGTCTCGCGCGGCGGCCGCCACCAGGTCAGCATGGCCGACATCGAGATGCTGCGCGCGGCACGGGCCCACTACGAGCAGATGTACCGCAAGGCCGGGGGCATGGCGACCCGCACCCGCATCGTCGGCTTCCTCAACTCCGAGACCGCGCCCCTGCTGCGCGGCAGCTACACCGACGCCACCGGGCGTCAACTCCACCGTGCGACAGGCGGGTTGGTGGCCATCGCGGGCATCTGCGCCTACGACTCCGACGCGCACGGACTAGCCCAGCGCTACTTCCACCAGGCGCTGCGCCTGGCGAAGGCCAGCGGGGACAGGGGACTCGGCGCCTACGTCATAGCCCTGCTGGTCAACCAGTCGCTGTTCATGCGCGAGTACCGGCAGGCGGTCGCCTTCGCCGAGGCCGCGCTGCGCGCCGCGGGACGCCACATCACGCCGGCGCTCGCCTCCGACCTCTACGCCATGCAGGCGAAGGCGTACGCACACCTCGGCGACGGCAGCAGCGCACTGTCCTGCATACGGCGTGCCGAGCAGGCCGCCGAGCGCATCCGGCGCGGTTACGAGCCCGACGAGACCGGCTATGTCCAGCCGGGACTGGTCAACGTACAGGTGGCGGAGGCGCTGCTCAGCCTCGGCGACCTGGTGGCCGCCGCGGAGCACGCCGCGGCCGCCGTCGACAATCCGGCGCACGACCGGGGGCGGGTGCACCGGCTGGCCATGCTCAGCCAGATCGAACTGCGCCAGGGCAACGCCGACAAGGCGGTGGCGACGGCCGTCCAAATGGCGGAGCAGGCACGGGGAATGGAGTCCCAGCGGCTGCGCGACAGACTGCGCGCGGTACGCGAACACCTGGTGCGCAGCGGCTGCGCGGGTACGACCGAGGCCGCTGAACTCATCGACGGCGCACTGCGCGTACCGCTGTAGGGAGCGGCCCGGCACATCCCTTCGTTCACCGCCACCGTGCTGCGTCCCGACCCCAGTGAGCCCTGCTGTCGGGACGCGGGTGCTGCGATATTGCCTTCACTCGGCGGAAGGTGGCAGAACCGTGCAGTGGACGAAACAGAACGAACAAACTGTGTATGAAAACCGCTGGTTCAGCGTCAATCTCGCAGATGTGGAGCTGCCGGACGGGCGGCACCTCGATCACTTCCTGATACGGCTGCGGCCCGTCGCCGTGGCCACGGTGGTGAACGAGGCCAACGAGGTGCTGCTGCTGTGGCGGCACCGCTTCATCACCGACAGCTGGGGATGGGAGCTGCCGGCGGGCGTCGTGGAGGACGGCGAGGACATCGCCGTGGCGGCGGCCCGCGAACTGGAGGAGGAGACCGGGTGGCGGCCGGGACCCCTGCGGCATCTGATGAGTGTCGAGCCCTCCAACGGGCTCACCGACGCCCGGCATCACATCTACTGGGCCGACGAGGGCGCGTACATCGGACACCCCGTGGACGACTTCGAGTCGGACCGCCGGGAATGGGTTCCCCTCAAACTCGTTCCCGACATGGTCGCCCGCGGTGAGGTCCCGGCCGCCAACATGGCGGCCGCACTGCTGCTCCTGCACCATCTCAGGCTCGGACAGGACGTGTTGCCCTGATCGGCCCCCGGCGTCCCGGACCCTAGTGGCCGAGAGCCTGCCAGACCGCGACGGCCAGGGCGCCCAGGGCCGCGACGGCGGCGACGGTGGGCAGTGGCCAGCGGGTGTGTTCGAGCGCGACGATCCGTGTGCTCAGGTCATCGAGATCCTTGGCCGTCTGGTCGTCGCGCTGGGTGAGCAGCGCCAGTCCTCCCTCGATGCGGGTGAACCCCACTTCGAGCGACCGGCGTAACTCCGCGATCTCCTTCGGTGCCGCGGGATGCTCGGGGTCGGCGGTTACGAGTCCGCTCCTTTCCGTGGTCGGCACATCCCTGTGTCTGCGCACGGAAAGTCAACTCGCGTGGTGGACGCGTGGGGAGAGTGTGCGCCGGGCATATGCGAGCCCGGTGCGCACACGGCGTGTGAACAGCGCGGGCCCGGCACCGCAAAGGGTGCCGGGCCCGCGCGAACTCCGCGAAGCGGAGCGGGTGTTCAGCCGGTGGTCGGCAGGTCAGCCGTAGGTGTAGAACCCGGAACCGGACTTGCGGCCGAGGCGGCCCGCGTCGACCATGCGCTGGAGCAGCGGGGGAGCGGCGTACAGCGGCTCCTTGTACTCCTCGTACATCGAGAACGCGACCGAGGCCACCGTGTCGAGACCGATCAGGTCGGACAGTTTGAGCGGGCCCATCGGGTGGGCGCAGCCCATCTCCATGCCGTTGTCGATGTCCTCGCGGCTCGCGATCCCCGACTCGAACATCCGGATCGCGGACAGGAGATACGGGATCAGCAGCGCGTTGACGACGAAGCCCGAGCGGTCCTGGGCGCGGATCGCGTGCTTGCCGAGTGCCTTCTCGGCGAAGAGCTGGGCGCGGCCGATGGTGCCCTCGGAGGTGGTCAGCGCCGGGATCAGCTCCACGAGCTGCTGCACCGGGGCCGGGTTGAAGAAGTGGATGCCGATGACCTGGTCGGGACGCGAGGTCGCGACGGCCAGCTTCACCAGCGGGATCGAGGAGGTGTTGGAGGCCAGGATCGCGTCCGGCCTGGTCACCACCTGATCCAGCACCTGGAAGATCTCGGTCTTCACCTGCTCGTTCTCGACGACAGCCTCGATCACCAGGTCGCGGTCGGCGAACTCGCCGAGGTCCGTGGTGAAGCTCAGCCGGTCCTGGGTGGCCTTGAGCTCGTCCGCGGAGATCTTTCCGCGCTCGGCCGCCTTGGAGAGGGAGGAGAAGAGCCGGGTCCGGCCGATCTCCAGGGCTTCGCCGGTGGTCTCGGCGACCTTCACGTCCAGTCCGGCGCGGGCGCACACCTCGGCAATGCCCGCTCCCATCTGGCCGCAGCCCACCACTCCGACGCGTTCGATGTCGGTCACATCGTCCCCTTCGCTGATCCGCACTGCCTGGCAGGTCGTCCGTTGTTCGGTCCCTGCTCCGAACGTGCACGTTACTCCCAAGTATCGATGATCGATCGTCGGGGTGGTGCATGCTGTGTCCCGATACGGCACGTAACCGGACGGATTCGCGACGTAAGGGGTACGGATATGGGGCGATTGCCACGCCGGGCGTTCGCGGCGGCCGCGCTCGCGACACTGTCGGGGCTCGGTACGGCGGGGGACGCGGCGGCCGCCCAGGCCACGGCCGCACCGCGGGGCGCGACGGCCCCGGCCGCCATGCGGGGCATGTGGCTCGCGACCGCCTCGAACCGCGACTGGCCCTCCCGTACCGGCCTGAGCCCCGCACGCCAGCGCGCCGAACTTCTCGGCCACCTGGACACGGCGGTACGTCTGCGCCTGAACACCGTGATCCTCCAGGTCCGTCCCGCCGCCGATGCCCTGTGGCCCTCGCCGTACGAGCCGTGGTCCCGGTACCTGACCGGCGTCCAGGGCAAGGATCCCGGCTGGGACCCGCTGGGCACCGCCGTGCGCGAGGCCCACGCGCGCGGTCTGGAGCTGCACGCCTGGTTCAACCCGTACCGCGTCTCGGGACAGCCGGACCCCCGGCTGCTCGCGCCCTCGCACCCCGCGCGTCTCCACCCGGACTGGACCGTGCGGTACGGCGGGAAGCTCTACTACAACCCAGGGCTGCCCCCGGTCCGCACGTTCGTCCGGGCCGCGATGCTCGACGCGGTGCGCCGGTATCCCGTCGACGGCGTGCACTGGGACGACTACTTCTATCCGTACCCGGTGCGGGGCGAGCGCTTCGACGACGACGTGGCGTACGCCGGACACGGGGCGGGCTTCCCGGACAGGGCGGCCTGGCGGCGCCACAACGTCGACCTGCTGGTGCAGGAGATGGCGGAGGGCATCAGGAAGGTCCGGCCCGGGGTGCGCTTCGGCATCAGCCCCTTCGGCGTCTGGCGGAACGCCTCGACCGACCCGCTCGGCTCACCGACCCGGGCCGGCATCGAGACGTACGACGACCTGTACGCCGACACCAGGAAGTGGGTCGCGCGGCGCTGGGTCGACTACATCTGCCCCCAGCTCTACTGGAACATCGGCTTCGCCGCCGCCGACTACGCGAAGCTGCTGCCCTGGTGGGCGCGGGTCACCCGCGGCACGGGCGTCCAGCTCTACGCGGGCGAGGCGCTGTACAAGGCGGGCGACCCGGCCCAGCCCGCGGCCTGGCAGGACCCGGCCGAACTCTCCCGCCATCTCGCCCTCGCCCGCCGTCACGCCGAAGTGCGCGGGCATGTGTTCTTCTCGGCCTCGGAGGCCGACGCCGACCGGATCGGCGCGATGGCACGGGTCGTCGCCGACCACTACCGGCAGCCGGCGAAACCCCCGCGCTGAGCGTCCGCCGGCCTCCCGGCGTTCGTCCCGGTCGTCCTACTGCGGCGGCATCTCCCGGTGACGGATCTCGGAGTCGGGGCCCGGCGAGCACACCGCCTCGTGACCGTCCTCGAACCGCACTCGGTAGGGGGGAGAGCCTTCCGCTCCCATGACCTCGGTGATCTCCGCGACCTTGTCGTGTTGGCCGACGGTCCGGCCGTGCTGCACCAGCTTGTCGCCCTTGGTTGCGTGCATCTGAACGGTCTCCTCGCCTGTACGGGAGCAACGGTTCGTGGCCTTGGGTCCAAGGCCCGGGGGGCGCGGCGCGGCCCGTACGCGTGGGTCAGCCCCGTGCCCGCTGGGTCAGAGCGATGCAGACGAGGACGGCGGCCGCCGTCAGGGGTGCCGCCGGGGTGAGCCGCTCGCCCAGAAGCAGTACCGACCACACCAGTGTGAGCAGCGGCTGGGCGAGCTGCAACTGGCTGGCCTTGGGAATCCCGATCGACGCCATCCCCCGGTACCAGACGACCAGGCCGAGGAACTGCGAACCGACCGCGACCCACAGCAGCCCGGTCACGCTGTGCGCCGTGAGGTGTACCGGTTCGGACGACAGCGCCACCAGCGCGCCCGGAACGCTGAGCGGCAGGCACAGGATCAGGGCCCAGCCGATGACCTGCCAGCCCGGCATCACCCGGGCCAGCCGGCCGCCCTCGGTGTAGCCGGCCGCGCAGATCAGCAGGGCCCCGAAGAGATAGGCGTCCGCGCCGGTCAGGGCGCCGCCGCTCTGCTGCACGGTGAACGCGATCACGGCCGCCGCGCCCGCGCAGGCCGCCAGCCAGAACGTCCGTGACGGCCGCGCGCCGGTGCGCAGTGCCGAGAACAGCGCCGTCGTGAGTGGCAGCAGCCCGACGACGACGGCCGCGTGGGCGGTGGTCGACGTCCGCAGCGCGAGCGTCGTCAGGAGCGGGAAGCCGAGGACGACCCCGGCGGCGACGACGGCGAGGCCCGCCAGATGCCGCCGGTCGGGCCGGGGGACCCGCAGCGCGAGCAGACAGCCGCCCGCGACGACCGCCGCGAGGACGCAGCGCACGGTCACCAGCGACCAGGGGCCGAAGCCCTCCAGGCCCCAGGCGGTCGCGGGGAAGGTGAGGGAGAAGGCGGTGACACCCAGGGCCGCCTGAACGGTGCCCGAGCGGCGGTCCGCCGAAGCGGGGCTCCGGGGCGGGACGGAGGCCGGGGCCTCGACGTCGGTGCCGACCGCTATCCCCGTCCGGTCGATAGCGCTACTCTGTGCTCTCATGCAAGAGCGTAGCAGTGTGGGCGATCTCGCGGAACGGCTACGACAGGAGCTGAACCGCTACTCTCCAGGTGGAAAGCTGCCGTCCAGCCGGGCACTCGTCGAGCGGTTCCGCGTGAGCCCGGTGACCGTGTCACGGGCGCTGGCACAGCTCGCCGCCGAGGGACTCGTGGTCACCCGGCCCGGCGCGGGCGCCTTCAAGGCCAGACCCCGGCCCGCCCTCGCCTCCACCGGGGACACCTCCTGGCAGGAGGTCGCGCTCAGCGCGGACACCTCTGCCGAGTCCGTCCCGCGCACCGTGGACGCCTCCGGCGTTCTCGTCTCGCTCGCCGCGCCGGCACCCGGTGTCGTCGAGTTCAACGGCGGCTATCTGCACCCCTCGCTCCAGCCGGAGCGGGCGATGGGCGCGGCCCTGTCCCGGGCCGGCCGCCGCCCCGGTGCCTGGTCCCGGCCGCCCATGGAGGGACTGCCCGAACTGCGCGAGTGGTTCGCGCGCGGCATCGGCGGGGCGATCGGCGCCGCCGATGTGCTGGTCGCGGCCGGCGGCCAGACCGCCCTGACGACCACCCTGCGCGCGCTCGCGCCGCCCGGCGCCCCGGTCCTGGTCGAGTCGCCCACGTATCCGGGCATGCTGGCCATCGCCCGCGCCGCGGGTCTGCGCCCCGTGCCGGTCCCGGTGGACCCCGACGGGGTGAAACCCGAGCTCCTGGCCGACGCCTTCAAGGCCACCGGCGCCCGGGTCTTCGTCTGCCAGCCGCTGTTCCAGAATCCGACCGGCGCCGTGCTCGCGCCCGAGCGGCGCGGCGAGGTGCTGCGCATCGCGCGGGAGGCCGGGGCCTTCGTCGTCGAGGACGACTTCGTACGCCGCCTGGTGCACGAGGACGCGGGCCCGCTGCCGCGTCCGCTGGCCGCCGAGGACCCGGACGGCGTCGTGGTGCACGTCGGCTCCCTCACGAAGGCGACCTCGCCGAGCTTCCGGGTCAGCGCCCTGGCGGCACGCGGTCCGGTGCTGGAGCGGCTGCGCGCCATCCAGGTCGTCGACACCTTCTTCGTGCCGCGCCCGCTCCAGGAGGCCGCGCTCGAACTCGTCGGCTCACCGGCCTGGCCGCGTCATCTGCGTACAGTTTCGGCCGAGTTGAAGGCCCGTCGGGACACCATGACCGCCGCTCTGCGGCTCCGCCTCCCCGAACTCGCCCTGCCCCACATCCCGTTCGGCGGCTACCACCTGTGGGCGCGGCTCCCCGACGGCACCGACGAGTCCGCGCTCGTCGCCGCCGCCCTTCGCGCGGGGGTGGCCGTGACCCCCGGCCGCCCCTACTACAGCGCCGAACCCCCGGCCGCCCAGATCCGGTTGAGCTTCGCGGCGGTGGCGGGGACGGAGGAGATCACGGAGGGCGTACGGCGACTGGCGGCGGCGTACGACGAGGTACGGACCTGAGCGGACGCGACCCGACTCCGCGCTCGGGGGGACCGCGGGGCCGCGTCGGCGGGAGATCCCGATCCCGGGCGCCCGCACAGCGGACGCACAGACCACTGGCTGATGTTCTGTGCATATTCGGATACTCAACGTGACACCCTTGACCTGCGGAGGCGGGCGCTCCACGATCTGCGCATGCATCTTCGGGTCACGTTCGTCGCCGCAGCGCGAAGCTCCGCGCTGCTGGCGGAGCGCTTCGAGGACGACCGGCCGCTGGACCAGGCGGGGTGGGAGGAAGCCCAGCGTGCCGCCGCCGGGCTGCTGCCGCTGGCGGCGGCGGAGCTGCGCTACTGCGCTCCGACACCCCGCAGCCGGGCCACCGGTGACGTCCTCGGCTACGCCCCGCTGGTCCAGCTCGCGCTGCGTGACTGCGACATGGGCCGCTGGCGGGGCTTCACCCTGGGCGAGGCCATGGCCCGTGAGCCCGAGGCCGTGGACTCCTGGCTCTCCGATCCACGCTCCACACCCCACGGCGGTGAGAGCCTGCTGACCTTCATCGCCCGGGTCGGGGCCTGGCTCGACACCCGGCCGGGGGAGGACGGCGGAAGCATCGTCGCGGTGGCCGAGCCGTCGGTGGTGCGGGCCGCGCTGGTCTACGCGCTGAAGGCGCCGCCCTCGACGTACTGGAACATCGATGTCCGTCCCCTGTCGGCGATCACCGTGACGGGCCGGGCGGGCCGCTGGAATCTGCGCGTCGACGGGGCGCCCGCTCAGGTCGGGCGCGTGTAGCCGGTGGTCAGCACCAGGTCCTTCGTGGGGCCCCGCACCCGCCAGACGGACCGCCAGTGGTTCTCGTCCCGCACGGTGAACTCGCCCCGGTAGAGATCCGCCGCGCACGGATGGTCGGCGACGTACCGCCCGCCCGTCAGGTCCAGGTCGTGGAACGGGCGGCCGTCGGAGAACCGTACGAGAGCGGTCCCGCGGGTGGGGCCCGGCAGGAACCGCAGCGTCCGCTCGGCGGGCCGCGCGACGCCCTGCCACGTGAACGCGCCCGACTCCCGGTGCAGCAGCCCGCCGTCGTCCAGCGGCCCGAAAACCGTCGTGCCGGTGAAGCGGCCCTCGGCGTCGCTCGCGAGGTCCCGTACGGTGCGCTCGACCCGCCAGCTTCCGGCCAGGTACGTCAGCACGTCCTCGACCGGCCAGAACTCGCCCATGTCAGGAACCGCGGCGGGGCCTGCCGCGCTTCGCGCCGCCCTTCGGGCCGCCGTTGCCGCTCCGGGGGTTCTTCGCCGTGGCCCTGCCGCCGCCCTTGCCGGGTGCGGGCTTGCGCCGGGCGCCGCCCGTGTCCGACTTCCGGGGGGCGGCCTTCGCGGACTTCGCCGCGCCCTTCTGCTGTGCGGCGGGCGGGGTCTGGGAACGCCCTCGCGTGCTGTTGACCGTGCGCCCGCGCACGATGCCGATGAAGTCCTCCACCAGATCCGTCGTCCGCTCCTCGGGCCAGGCCAGCGCGACACGCGACTCGGGGGCGTCGGTGACCGTCCGGTAGGTGAGGTCCTTGCGGTGGTGGAGCCGGGCGAGGGACTGCGGCACGATCACTACCCCGATGCCCGCCGCGACGAGTTCCACGGCGTCCTCGGTTTCGGCGGGCCGCTCCAGCGCCGGCTTGCCCGGCAGCCGCTCCCAGTCCAGCGGGTCGTCCTCGGGGTGCAGCACGATGTCGTCGGCGAGGTCCTCGCCGCTGACCTGCTCGACCGCCGCCACGATGTGGTCCTTGGGGACCACGACGACCGTCGTCTCGGTGTAGAGGGGGATCGCGCTGAGGTCTGTCCCGTCGACCGGCAGCCGGACGAAGCCCGCGTCGGCGTCGCCGCGCCGCAGGACGTCGTACACCTCGGCGGCGGACACCGGGACGAGGACCAGGGAGACGTCGGGCAGGCGCTCGTTCCAGATCCGCACCCACTTCGAGGGCGTCACCCCCGGAACGTAGGCGAGCCTGAACGAGGGGGGTGCTTCGGAGCCGGTCACCCCGTCAGATTACCCGGCGTGGCCATCGGCGCCGTACCGGCGATGGTCGGCGGGGGCCCGAGGGCTCGATACCCTTGACCCATGAGTTCGCACCAGACCGCCCAGTCCATGAAGCCCGCCACCGCGGCGAAGAAGCTGGGTGTGTACCTCGAGGCCACCCCCGCCGAGTTCCAGGAGGGTGCCGTCTCGCGTGCCGAGCTGGACGCGCTGCAGACCGACCCGCCCGCGTGGCTCCAGGAGCTGCGCCGCACCGGCCCGCACCCGCGGCCCGTCGTCGCCGCCAAGCTCGGTGTCTCCATCGCGGGACTCGCCCGCGGCGGCGTCAGCGAGGCCCTCACCACCGAGCAGATCGAGGCGCTGAAGACGGAGGACCCCGGGTGGCTGCGCCGTGAGCGCGCCACCCAGGCGGAGGTCCGCAAGGAGTCGGCGCGCATCAAGCAGAAGAACGCCGAGCGGGACGCCGGTTCCTGACCGAAGGCGCCCCGCCGGTGCCGCCGTCGGCGGCACCCGGGCGCCCCACGGCCAGCTCAGCCGCCGGTCCCCGGGGTGCCGTGCCCGTCGGAGCCGGGCGTTCCGGAGCCGCCCGTGCCGGGCGGGGAACTCTGGCCGCCCGAGGTGCCGAAGGCCTTGACCAGCAGGTAGATCACCGCGCCCGGCGGGATCAGGAAGATGACGACGGGGAACTGGAACGTGCCCGTCGTCTGATGGGCGACGTACCACCCGTAGCAGGTGAGGAACATCCCGCCCAGAGCGGCCCAGGCACGGTTCTTGACCGAGTTGCCGGGCACGAAGGCGGCTCCGATCAGGATGATGCCCGACAGGACGGCGAAGATCTCGTACGCGCTCCAGTGAGCGGGCGACGACGATGACACGGGTGGTCCTCCAGAGGTTCTCGGGACAGGGCTGTCGTACGGCACGGGTCAGGTGTGCCTGAGCGAGGTCACGCTCGTGACGGTCAGGGGAGCGGGGAGCGCGCCCGAGCCGACGGTGACGGCGAGTTGCTCGGCCGACTCCCGGGTGAAGCTCCCGTAGATCTCGGCGGTGCCGCCGTCGAGCCGCTGACTGACGGACGGGGCGGAGATCACGGCGCCGTCCAGGACGATGGCCATCTGGTTCCGCGGCGCGACGTTCACGGCCAGGCTCCCCGTCATGTCGGAGAACCGCCGGGCGCCGACGGAGTCGAAGCCCAGCCGCACGACCCAGCCCGCGACCTGCTTGTCGCGCACGGCCACCGCCGAGGCCACGTGGACACCCTCCACGGCCGTGGGACCCAGGATGAACTTGGCGCGCGACGCGGATCCGCCGCCGGTGGTGCCGCAGGCGACGACAGCGTCACCTGCGGGGGCCTCCCGCCGCATCGCGTTCCTCTCCCGTGCCGAGCAGCCGAGCGCCGCGTAGCGCGCCTGGAGCGCCGCGTCCGGCACACTCCCCTCGGCCGGAGCCGGCGCGGCGCTCGCGCTCGCCGACCCGGCGGCGCGGGGAAGCAGACCGTCGGTGACGGCACGACCCGCGGGGTCGGCGCCGGCCGAGGACGTCGGTGTCGGCGTCGGTGTCGGCGTCTCCGTCGTTCCGACCGTCTCCTCGGCCAGGACGGGGCGGAATCCGAGGTGACCGGACGTGCCCAGTAGGGTCAGTTGCTTCACGTCGGCGGCACGACCGGTGACGGTGACCTCGTTGCCGTGGGTGTCGACCCGCACCTCCTTGAGCCCCAGCGCCTCGGCGCGCGCCCGCATGCGGTCCGCGGTCCGGCGCAGGCGCTCGGCCCCGAGCGGTGACGCCCCGGTGAAGGTCACCACCGTCCGGCGGGCGTCCCCCGCGGCGGAGGCCGAGACCCCCGGCGAACGGCCGGCGGCGCCGGATCCGGATCCGGAACAGCCCGCGAGCGTCACCGCGACGGCACAGACCGCGACGGCATGGACAAGGTGAGCCCTGTGCGGGGCCCGGGGGAGAGACATGCGGGGGATGGTTCCAACCGACGGCCCCCCGCCGAAAGGGATGCCACCCTTTGACCGGAATTCATCCGGAGGGTGCGCGCTGTTACTCCAGATTCGATCGTGTGATGCGCGAGTGGGGAGTGCGACGGTGACGGGTATACGTCTTCGGTGACCGTCGTCCGCGCCGGTCGCACGGAACCGGGTGTCGCCGCCCCTTCACGCCGGGCGATGCGCCCGGCCGCCCATTGCGGAGGATTGCATAAACGTGCAGCGAAACGTATAGTCATGCCATCCAAGAGGAGGGTTCCATGGCGATGCGTGCGGCGGTGGCGGGAGCGAGTGGATACGCGGGCGGGGAACTGCTGCGTCTGCTGCTGGCACACCCCGAGATCGAGATCGGCACCCTGACCGGAAACTCCAACGCGGGCCGGCGGCTCGGCGGCATCCAGCCCCATCTGCTGCCGCTCGCGGACCGCGTCCTCACCGAGACCACCGCCGAGGTACTGCGTGGCCACGACGTCGTGTTCCTCGCCCTGCCCCACGGCCAGTCCGCCAAGGTCGCCGAGCAACTCGGCGCCGAGGTCCTCGTGGTCGACATGGGCGCGGACTTCCGGCTGAAGAACCCGGCCGACTGGGAGCGGTTCTACGGCTCCCCCCACGCCGGGACCTGGCCCTACGGCCTCCCCGAACTGCCGGGTGCCCGCGCCGCGCTGGAGGGGTCCAAGCGCATCGCGGTACCCGGTTGCTACCCGACGGCCGTCTCGCTCGCCCTGTTCCCCGCCTACGCGGCCGGGCTGGCGGAGACCGACGCCGTGATCGTCGCGGCCTCCGGCACCTCGGGTGCCGGCAAGGCGCCCAAGGCGCACCTGCTCGGCAGCGAGGTCATGGGGTCGATGAGCCCCTACGGCGTCGGCGGCGTCCACCGGCACACCCCGGAGATGATCCAGAACCTCTCCGCCGCCGCCGGGGAACCCGTCACCGTCTCCTTCACCCCCACCCTCGCGCCCATGCCCCGCGGCATCCTCGCCACCTGCAACGCCAAGGCGAGGCCCGGCGTCACCGCCGAGTCCGTCCGGGCCGCCTACGAGAAGGCCTTCGCCGACGAACCCTTCGTCCACCTCCTCCCCGAGGGACAGTGGCCCGCCACGGCGTCCGTCTACGGTTCCAACGCCGTTCAGGTCCAGGTCGCGTACGACGCCGCCGCACACCGCATCATCGCGATCAGCGCCATCGACAACCTGACCAAGGGCACCGCCGGCGGTGCCGTCCAGAGCATGAACCTCGCCCTCGGCCTTCCCGAGGAGCTGGGGCTTTCCACGATCGGAGTCGCACCGTGAGTGTCACGGCAGCACAGGGATTCACCGCGGCCGGTGTCGCCGCAGGGATCAAGGAGAACGGCAACCCGGACCTGGCCCTCGTGGTCAACACCGGGCCGCGCCGCGCCGCCGCGGGCGTCTTCACCTCCAACCGTGTGAAGGCCGCGCCGGTCCTGTGGTCGGAACAGGTCCTCAGGAGCGGCCGCCTGGACGCGGTCGTCCTCAACTCGGGCGGCGCCAACGCCTGTACGGGACCCAAGGGCTTCCAGGACACCCACGCCACCGCCGAGAAGGTCGCCGAGGCGCTCGGTGACATCGGCGCGGGCGGTGTCGCCGTGTGCTCGACCGGCCTCATCGGCGTACTGCTCCCGATGGACAAGCTCCTCCCGGGCGTCGACCTGGCCGTCGCCCAGCTCGGCCCGCACGGTGGTGAGAAGGCCGCCATCGCCATCAAGACGACCGACAGCGTGCACAAGACGGCCGTGGTCACCAAGCAGGGCTGGACGGTGGGCGGCATGGCCAAGGGTGCCGGCATGCTCGCGCCGGGCCTGGCCACCATGCTGGTCGTGCTCACCACCGACGCGGACGTGGACAGCGCGGACCTGGACCGGGCGCTGCGCGCGGCCACCCGCACCACCTTCGACCGCGTCGACTCCGACGGCTGCATGTCCACCAACGACACCGTGCTGCTGCTCGCCTCCGGAGCCAGTGAAGTCACCCCGGACCAGGCCGAGTTCGCCGAGGCGGTCCGAGCGGTCTGCGACGACCTGGGCCAGCAGCTCATCCGGGACGCCGAGGGCGCGAGCAAGGACATCAAGGTCGAGGTGATCAACGCCGCGACCGAGGACGACGCCGTCGAGGTGGGCCGTTCCATCGCCCGCAACAACCTCCTCAAGTGCGCCATCCACGGCGAGGACCCCAACTGGGGCCGCGTGCTGTCCGCGATCGGCACCACCCGGGCCGCCTTCGAGCCGGACCGGCTGAACGTCGCCATCAACGGCGTGTGGGTCTGCAAGAACGGCGGGGTCGGCGAGGACCGCGACAAGGTCGACATGCGCTACCGCGAGGTCCACATCGTCGCGGACCTCGCCGCGGGCGACGCGACCGCCACCATCTGGACCAACGACCTCACCGCCGACTACGTCCACGAGAACAGCGCGTACTCGTCATGAGCAATACGACCCGCAAGCACACCGCTCTGCCCAAGGCGCAGATCCTCATCGAGGCGCTGCCCTGGCTGACCCGGCACCGCGGCAAGACCGTCGTCGTCAAGTTCGGCGGCAACGCCATGATCGACGCCGAGCTGAAGGCCGCCTTCGCCCAGGACATCGTCTTCCTGCACCACGCGGGCCTCAGGCCGGTCGTCGTGCACGGCGGCGGCCCGCAGATCAGCGCCGCCCTCGACCGGCACGGCATCGTCAGCGAGTTCAAGGCGGGCCTGCGCGTCACCACCGAGGACGCGATGGACGTCGTCCGCATGGTGCTGGCCGGACAGGTCCAGCGCGAGCTGGTCGGGCTCCTCAACGAGCACGGACCGCTCGCCGTCGGCCTCACCGGCGAGGACGCGCACACCATCACCGCGACCAAGCACCGGCCCACGATCGACGGCGAGTCGGTCGACATCGGGCGGGTGGGCGAGATCACCGCGATCGACACGGGCGCGATCGAGGCCCTGCTCGCCGACGGCCGGATCCCGGTCGTCTCCTCGATCGCCCGGAGCCAGGACGACGGACATGTCTACAACGTCAATGCTGATACGGCGGCTGCGGCACTCGCTGCCGCGCTGGGCGCCGAGACGCTCATGGTCCTCACGGACGTCGAGGGCCTTTACGAGGACTGGCCCGACAGCGACGAGGTGATCAGCCGCCTCACCGCCTCCCAGCTCGAAAAGCTCCTTCCCGAGCTGGCCAGCGGCATGGTGCCGAAGATGGAGGGGTGTCTGCACGCCGTACGCAACGGCGTCACCACCGCCCGTGTCATCGACGGCCGGGTCCAGCACTCGATCCTGCTGGAGATCTTCACCGACGAAGGCATCGGCACGATGGTCGTGCCGGACGACGAGGAAGCGGGGGACGCCGAATGACCGGCAGTGCGACGAACGCGGAGCTCACCGAGCGGTGGCGGGGCGCGCTCATGGACAACTACGGCACCCCCCGGCTGCCGCTCGTCCGCGGTGCCGGAACCAGGCTCTGGGACGCCGACGGCAACGAGTACCTCGACTTCGTCGGCGGCATCGCGGTCAACGCCCTCGGACACGGCCACCCCGCGATCGTCGAGGCCGTGAGCCGGCAGATCCGCTCGCTCGGCCACGTCTCCAACCTCTTCGTCGCCGAACCGCCCGTCGCCCTCGCCGAACGGCTCCTCCAGCTCTTCGGCCGCGAGGGCCGGGTGTACTTCTGCAACTCGGGCGCCGAGGCCAACGAGGGCGCGTTCAAGATCGGCCGGCTGACCGGCCGGACCCACATGGTCGCCACCACCGGCGGCTTCCACGGCCGGACCATGGGCGCCCTCGCGCTCACCGGCCAGACCGCCAAGCAGACCCCCTTCCTGCCGCTGCCAGGCGACGTCACGCACGTCCCGTACGGCGACGCGCAGGCCCTCGCCGAGGCGGTCACCGAGGACACCGCGCTGGTCATCATCGAGCCGATCCAGGGCGAGAACGGCGTGGTCGTACCGCCCCCCGGCTACCTGAAGGCGGCCCGCGCCATCACCGCGGCCCACGGCGCGCTGCTCGTCCTGGACGAGGTGCAGACCGGCATCGGCCGCACCGGCCACTGGTTCGAGTACCAGGCCCACGAAGGCGTCCTGCCCGACATCGTCACGCTCGCCAAGGGCCTCGGCGGCGGACTCCCGCTCGGTGCCACCGTCGCCTTCGGCCGTGCGGCCGGGCTGCTGGAGCCGGGCCACCACGGCACGACGTTCGGCGGCAACCCGGTCGTCTGCGCCGCCGGGCTCGCCGTGCTCGACACCATCGAGTCCGAGGGGCTCCTGGAGAACGTGAAGCGCGCCGGCGAGAAACTGCGGGACGGGATCGAGGGTCTCGGCGACGGTTCCGGCCATCCGTTGATCGACCATGTCCGGGGTGCCGGGCTGCTCCTGGGTATCGTGCTCACCGAGCCGCTCGCGCCCCAGGTGCAGCAGGCGGCTCAGGACGCCGGTCTCCTGGTCAACGCGCCCGCCCCCGATGTCGTACGGCTGATGCCGCCGCTGAACCTCGGCGACGACGAGGTGGACGCGTTCCTCCGGGCCCTTCCCGGCATCCTCGACGCAGTCAACGGGGACGGGTGATCCCGGGAAATGGGACGACGACGATGAGTCAGGCGCAGGACCACGAGCACGCAGGGCCTGCCGTGCCGCAGACCCGCACCGCACGCCACCGCCGGATCGTGGACATCCTCAACCGGCAACCGGTGCGCTCGCAAAGCCAGTTGGCGAAGCTTCTCGCCGACGACGGGCTGAACGTCACCCAGGCGACGCTCTCCCGCGACCTCGACGAGCTGAACGCGGTGAAGATCCGCAACAACGACGGCGACCTCATCTACGCGGTGCCGAGCGAGGGCGGTTTCCGTACCCCGCGCGCACCGCTGGGGGAGTCGGCGAAGGAGGAGCGGATGCGCCGCCTCTCCTCGGAGCTGCTGATCTCCGCGGAGGCCTCGGCGAACCTCGTGGTCCTGCGCACCCCGCCGGGCGCCGCGCAGTTCCTCGCGTCGGCGATCGACCAGGCGGAGCTGCACGACGTCCTGGGCACGATCGCGGGGGACGACACCCTGATGCTGATCAGCCGCGATCCGACGGGCGGGCAGGCGCTGGCCGATCATCTGCTGCGGCTGGCGCAGAACAACCACTGACACGTACACACGGTGGAGGCGTACCCCGCGGCGGGGTGCGCCTCCACCGTGTGTACGCCCGCCCCGGGTGAGGCCGGCGTCGCTCACCCCAGGCGCTGGGCGAGGCCTCCCGTGCAGCGGACCTCGTTGCCCGCCGTGATGAGCAGCGCCTCCACGTCCGGGAGCGACTCCAGCCAGTCCAGGCCCGCCCGCGAGCCCATCGCGAAGGCGGCGGTCGCCCAGGCGTCCGCCCAGGTCAGACGGGGGGCCACCACAGTCACTGCCACCAGGTCGGTGACCGCCGGCCTCCCGGTGCGCGGATCGACGATGTGGGCGCCGCGTTCGGCGGTGCCCGAGGTCGCGACGGCCAGCTCACCGACACCGGCCGCGGAGACCACCGCGGCGAGCGCGCCCGGGCGGAGCGGGTCCGACACACCCACCCGCCAGGGGCGGTGCGGCGCGGGGACCCCGCAGACCTGGACGTCGCCGCCGCCGTTGACGCTCACTCCGCTCGCCCCCGCCGCGGCGAGACGCAGGGCCGCGCGCTCGGCCGCCCAGCCCTTGACGATCCCCGTGGGGTCGAGCCGCCCCTCGTAACGCGTGCTGAACCAGCCGTCGCTGACCCGTTCCGCCTCGGCGCCCAGCTCCAGGACCTCGGCGACCTGCGGGTCGCACTCCCCGACCGTGATCTCTCCGCGTGCCAGCCGCGAGATCTGGCTGTCCTCGCGGTAGGTGCTGAACACCTCGTCGACGCGGTGCAGTTGGGTGACCGCCTCCTCCAACGCCACCCGCACGGGACCGGGTTCGCCGCCGCGCACGTCGAAGGAGAAGACCGTGCCCATCACCTCCTCGGCGTGGCGCAGTTCCTCGGGCGCGTCCTGCGCGGGCTCAGACACCGGCCTTGTCCAGGGCCGACTGGAGGGACTTCTTGTAGCCCTCGCTGGTGTAGGTCGCGCCGGAGACGGTGTCGATCTGGGCGCTGCCCGCCGCGACGGCCGCCTGGTTGAGCTTGGGCACGGCGAGTTCGGTCTTCTGGGAGCTGGTCCCGCCCGAGGGTGCCTGGACCGCCTCGGCCTTGGTGATCTTCTTGCCGTCGAGGGTGAGCCGGACCTGGACGGGCCCGTACTGGGTGTCGGTCACGGCCCCGGTGACGACACGGGCCTGCGCGGCCGGTGCCGCGGGCGACGCCCCGGCCGCGCCCGAGGACCCGGAGGACCCCGACGCGCCGCCGACGGTCTTCGCCTTGTCCAGGGCCGACTGGAGGGACTTCTTGTAGCCCTCGCTGGTGTAGGTCGCGCCGGAGACGGCGTCGATGTCGGCGCTGCCCGCCGCGACGGCCGCCTGGTTGAGCTTGGGCACCGCGAGTTCGGTCTTCTGGGAGCTGGTCCCGCCCTCGGGCGCCTGGACCGCGTCCGCCTTGGTGATCTTGCCGCCGCTCATGGTGAGCCGCACCTGGACCGGACCGTACTCGGTCCGCACCACGTCACCGAGGACGGTGCCGGCACCCGCCTGCTCGGCGGAGCCGCCCTGTGCCGCCCCCTGGGCGGCCGCCGTCTGCTGGGGCGCGGCACCGGCCTGCGCCGACGCGGCGGCCGGGTCGGACGCCGGCTTGAGCGCCAGCAGCAGCACGATTCCGGACACGGTGGCGGCACTGGCCAGCATGAAGCGGCGGATGGGGTGATTCTTCTTCATCGTTCCTGACTCCCGTCGCTCACATCTCGAACGACTCGTGATGGATGCGGCGGGCGGGGACCCCCGCGCCGCGCAGTGCCGCGTACACCTCCTGGGCGAAGCCGGGCGGCCCGCACATGAAGACGTCGTGGTCGTCTATGTCGGGCAGCTTGCGGCGCAGGGAGTCCGCCGAGATGTCCGGGCGTTCGCCCTCGGGGCTGTTCACCGCGTACATCAGCCGCGCCCCGCGCTCCTTGGAGATGGCGGCCAGTTCGTCCCACAGGGCCAGATCCTGCGTGGTGTTGGCCCGGTAGAGCAGCGTGAGGTCGCCGGACGCTCCGGGAAGGGTCTCGAACAGCGTCCGCATCGGCGTGATGCCGACGCCGCCCGCCACCAGGAGCACCTTGCCGCGGCTGCGCTTGCCGGCGGTCAGCGCGCCGTACGGGCCCTCGGCCCAGACCCGGGTGCCCGGCTCCAGATCGCGCAGGGCGGCGCTGTGGTCGCCGATCGCCTTCACGGTGATGCGCAGCATGCTGGGGCGGGGCGACGCCGAGAGGGAGTACGGGTGGGAGCTGAAACGCATCCCGGGCGCCAGGAAGCGCCAGCGGAAGAACTGCCCCGCCTCCGCGCCCATCCGGTGCAGCTTGCGTCCGCTGATCAGCACCGACACGATGCCGGGCGTCTCCTCGATGACCGCCTGGACCCGCATCTGGTGCTTCAGGTTCAGTCGGATCGGAGAAAGGATTCGGTACCACAGGACCAGGGCGGTCACGGATCCGTAGAGCCCGTACCAGACCGTCTTGGCGATGGGTTCGACCGCGAAGTCGTTGCCGGTGGAGAGCTGGTGCCAGAACGTCAGGAACACCGCGGCGTACGTCAGCAGGTGGACGTGGTACCAGGTGTCGTACGGGATCAGCCGGCGGAGCCAGCCCATGGAGATGAACCCGATGAGCACGAGCAGACCCGTGCCGATCGCGGCCTTGCCCATGTCGGGAAGCTGGTTGACCGAGTCGACGGTCTGGTGCACGATCCCGCCGAGCCCCTTGCCGGACTGCAGGGCGTAGCCCCACATCGTCAGGAAGAGATGGGCGAGGACCATGCAGATGGTGTAGCGGCCGGTCATCGCGTGCCAGCGCGCCACCCGGTCGGATCCCACCCGGCGTTCAAGGGCGGGGACACGGGCCATCTGGAGCACCACGAGGGCCATCAGGTATCCGGCGAGCAGCCCGGTGATACGGCCGGCGTTGAGGATCCTGCTGTCGTTGTCCGCGATGGACGGGGTGTTGTTCCACCACAGCCACAGGACCGCGGCGGCGCCGGCCCAGACGGCGATCAGCAGCGGGACGGCGGGCGAGCGGCGAGGGCGGATTCGGCGCATGGTCTGGCGCCGCGCGGCGCGACCACCGGCGATCGTGGACACGGTTCCTCCGTGTTCGTCCTGGAGAGACGGGGTGAGGGGAGTGGCCCCCTGGCCCAGAGATACGGTCCACGACGCCCGTGCGTTCAGAGGCCTGCCGAGTCGAGTGCGGACTGCAGCGACTGCTTGTATCCGTCACTCGTGTAGGTGGCTCCGGACACCGAGTCGATCCGGGCGCTCTGCGCGGCCAGCGTCTCGCGCCTGAGCGTGGGAATCGCGTAACTGTTGATCTCCTGGTCCTTGGGATTGCCGGAAGGATAGACGACCGCGGTGGACTCGGTGATCTTGCCGTCCTTCACCGTGACGCGCACCTGGACCGGGCCCCAACGGGTCTGCACCGAATCGCCGGTGACGGTCCTGGTCCCCGTGCTCCTCGACCCGCCGGACGTCCCCGAGGAGCTTCCGGAGGAGTCCCCGGACGAGCCTCCCGGGGACGAGGTGGAGGAGTGCCCCACGGACGAGGAGGCGTCGGCCGCCGTCGGCGCCGTGTGCGGCTTCAGCGACAGCAGAAGGACGAAGCCGGTGACCGTGGCGGCGGCCGCCAGCGTCACCCGGCGCAGCGGACGGTTCTTCTTCAGGGCGTGCACGGCGGCCTCACAGCTCGAACGACTCGTGGTGGATACGGCGGTCGGGGACACCCGCCGCGCTCAGTTCCGCGTACAGGTCCCGGGCCATCGTGGGGGGCCCGCAGAGATAGACGTCGTGCTCGGCGACGTCCGGAACGGCCTCGCGCAGGGACGCGGCCGTGAGCCGCGGGCGGGTGCCGTCGGCGGCGTTGAGCGCGTACAGGACCCGGGCCCCGCGCCACCGTGCGATGTCCTCCAGTTCGCCGCCCAGCGCCAAGTCCTCGGCCGTGCGCGCCCGGTAGAGCAGCGTGACCCGGCCGGGCAGCGTCTCGAACAGGGCCCGCAGCGGTGTGATCCCGACGCCGCCCGCGATCAGCAGGGCCTTCGACGACGTGCTCCGGTCGGCGGTCAGCGAGCCGTAGGGGCCCTCCGCCCACACCCCGGTCCCGGGACGCAGCATCCCCACGGCGGCACTGTGGTCACCGAGGGCCTTCACCGTGATCCGCATCCGGTCCGGCCGGGGCGGCGCCGACAGCGAGTACGGCGTCGAAGTCCACCGCAGTCCGTCCGCGAGGAACCGCCAGCGGAAGAACTGGCCCGCCCGCGCGTCCAGTTCGTCCAGGCGCTCCCCGCCGACCACGATGGAGAAGACCCCGGGCGACTCCCGGTGCACGGACTCCACGCGCAGCCGGTGGCGCAGGTTGAGCCGCACCGGGGTGAGCAGCCGGAACCACACGACGAGCGCGGCCGTACCGAGGTAGAGGGTGTACCAGGCGAACCGGGCCGCCGCGCTGCCGACGAAGTCGGAGCCGAGCGCGAGCTGGTGGAAGAAGGCCAGGAAGACCGCCCCGTACGTCAGCAGGTGCACGTAGTACCAGAACTCGTGGCTGATCCGGCGGCGGGCCGCGCGCGCCGATGTGATCCCGACGGCGAACAGGATGACCGTGCCGATCGTCGCCTTGAGCATGTCGGGGTAGTCGAGGACCACGGCGATCGTCTCGTCCACGACGCCGGACCCGTCCTGGGCCGCGTAGCCGAAGAGGATCAGTGCCACGTGCGCGACCAGCAGGCAGATCGTGTACCGGCCGGCCATGGCGTGCCAGCGGGCCACCCGGTCGGAGCCCACACGCCGCTCCAGGAGCGGGACCCGGGCCATCAGCGCCACCAGGACGGCACAGGCGTAGCCGCACAGCAGCCCGGCCATGCGCCCGCCGTCCGTCAGCCAGCCGGCCGGGCCCACCACCGACCGGGTGTCGGCCCACCACAGGGCGAGGACACCGGCCGCTCCCGCCCACAGCAGGGCGAGCAGCGGCCCTGCGGGCGAGGGCCGGGGCCGCCCGCGCCCTCGTGTCGTGCGCGGGTCCGCCGCCCGCTCGTGCACCGTGGTCATCTGTCCGTCCTTCCTTCCTGCGGTCCGGGAGGAAACTGTGCGTCGTGAACCTCTGAGGAGTCTCTGAACCGGCGCCTGCGGAGCGGACTCACAGGAAACTCAGAGCCGGTTCTCGCGCGGAGGCGACGCGGCGCGGGTCCTCGCGCGGAGGCGACCCGGAGGGAACTCAGAGGAAACTCAGAGGCCGCACGGAGCGGAGGGGACCGCCGGGAGGAGCGATGCTGGAGGACGACATGAACGCTCCCACCCCAGACCCGGCCGCTTCCCGGGACCCCGGCACCGGCACTCCCCGCAGGGCGCCCTCGCTCACCCGGCCCGACGGCACCCCCGTGCGCGTCCTCGTCGTCGACGACGATCCGGACCTGGCCGAGGTCCTGTCCGGCGCGCTGCGCTACGAGGGCTGGGAGGTCCGTACCGCCTGCGACGGCGCCTCGGCCGCCGCCGGGGCGCGCGAGCTGCTGCCCGACGCCGTCGTCCTCGACGTGATGCTCCCGGACACCGACGGCTTCGCCGTGCTGCGCGACCTGCACACCGTGCTGCCGGGCGTCTGCGTCCTCTTCCTCACCGCCCGGGACGCGGTAGAGGACCGCATCGCCGGGATCACGGCGGGCGGCGACGACTACGTCACGAAGCCGTTCAGCCTGGAGGAGGTCGTCGCCCGGCTGCGCGGACTGCTCCGCCGCGCCGGGATGGCCCGCCGCCTCGACGAGGGCCCGCGGCTCGTCGTCGGGGACCTGTCGATGGACGAGGAGGCCCGGGAGGTGACCCGGGGAGGCGACCTGATCGAGCTGTCGCCGACCGAGTTCGAGCTGCTGCGCTTCCTCATGCGCAATCCGCGCCGTGTGCTCAGCAAGGCGCAGATCCTCGACCGCGTCTGGTCGTACGACTTCGGGGGCCAGGCCCACGTCGTCGAGCTGTACATCTCCTACCTGCGCAAGAAGGTCGACGCGGGCCGGGATCCGATGATCCACACGGTCCGGGGCGCCGGGTACGTCATCAAGCCCGCGGCGGCCCGGTGAGTCCGCAGACGCGGGACCGGGCCGGAGCCGGGCGCCGGTGGGCCCGGCCCGTGGCGGCCGTGCGCGCGCTGCCGAGGCCCCGGACGATGCGCGCCCGCCTCACCGCCGGTCTCGTGGTGCTCCTGGCCGTGAGCTGCGCGGCCGTCGGCGTGGCCGCGGTCTACGAACTGGACGGCTTCCTGACCGGCCGCCTCGACCAGCAGCTCCAGGAAGCCGGGCCGCGCTTCCCGGCGAGCCTGGAACACGGTGCGGTGAACCCCTCGGACAAACCGTCCGACCACGACGGCGACGAACACGGCGACACCCGGCGTCAGGCCACCGGTACGTTCGGAGCACGCCTGGTCGGCGACGACGTCACCAACGCCGCCGTCGTGCCGCCGGGCTCCGGCACGGCCGTCCGCAACGTGGATCCGACCGCACACGACGAGGCGGTCCTCGCCGCGGTGCCGGTGGACGGACGGGAACACACCGTGTGTCTCTCGGAACTGGGCGGCTACCGCGTCCTCGCGACGGCCGGCAAGGACGGTGACGTGCTGATCACCGGACTGCCCACGGAGCCGGTCGACGCGGCCGTGCACCGGCTGGAACTCGTCGCCTCCCTGGTCTTCGGCGTGGCCCTCGTGGTCGCCGGAGTCGCCGGGGCGCTGTGGGTGCGCTGGTCGCTGCGACCGCTGAACCGGGTCGCCGCGACCGCCACCCGGGTCAGCGAACTGCCGCTCGCCAGCGGTGAGGTGGCCCTGCCTCCACGGGCGCCCGAGTCGGACCCGCGCAGCGAGGTGGGCCGTGTCGCCGGCGCCTTCAACCGCATGCTCGGCCATGTCGAGGACGCGCTCACCAAGCGGCACGCGAGCGAGGAACGGCTCCGCACCTTCGCCGCCGACGCCAGCCACGAGCTGCGCACCCCGGTCGCCTCGGTCCGCGGCCACGCCGAGCTCGCGCTGCTGCATCCCGGCCCCGTGCCCCCGAAGGTGACGCGCGCCCTCGAACGCATCGCCGCCGAGTCGGCGCGCATGGGCGAGATGGTCGACGACCTGCTGCTGCTGGCCCGCCTCGACGCCGGGCGCCCCCTGGAACGCCTTCCCGTCGACCTGACCCGTCTCGTCCTCGACGCGGTGACCGACGCCCGCGCGGCGGGCCCCGGTCACCGCTGGGTCCTGGAACTGCCGGAGGAACCGGTGACCGTGACGGGCGACGTCCACCGGCTCCAGCAGGTCGCGGCGAACCTGCTGGCCAACGCGCGGGTCCACACGCCGGCGGGCACCCGGGTGACGGTGTCCCTGGAGCGTGCCGGAAAGGAGGCCGTCCTGAAGGTCCACGACGACGGCCCCGGGGTTCCCGAGGACGTGCGGCCGGGCGTCTTCGAGCGCTTCACCCGGGCGGACCGCCGCCGCGCCGACGTCTCCGGCAGCGGAGCCGGCCTCGGCCTGTCGATCGTCGCCGCCGTGGTCGAGGCCCACGACGGCACGGTCACCCTGGAGAGCGGCCCGGGGTCGACCACGTTCACGGTCACCCTCCCGGCGTCCTGACCGCGGGCCGGCCGGAACTCCGGTCGGCCCGTCGCCCCCCTCGGCACGGTCAGTACCGCGTCACCGCCGTGGCCCCGCCCGTCGTGCCGATGGCGATGTGCGGTCCGCGCGCGGGGTCGGCCCACGCGAGGATCCGCCGCATCGCGCCCGCCGGCACGGACACGCAGCCGGCGGTCGGCCCGCTCCCGTCGACATGCAGGAAGATCCCCGCGCCCCGCCCCCGTACGGGCCGGTCGTAGTTGAACCCGATGACCACGGCGTACGCGTACTGCTTGTCGTAGGCGGCCAGCTGCTCGGACTCCCCGGCCCGGCAGTCCGCGGGGCGCGGCTCGGTCCACCGGTTGTACGACCGGGAGGCGTTGTCCTGGCACCACCAGGAGTCCCGGTTCACCCGGCGGTACGGCAGAGAGGTGCCGTCCGGCGCCGCCCGGGTCCCGAACGCGTACGGCAGCGCGTACAGCCCCGAGGGTGTCGTGTTCGTGCCCTGGCGCCTGGCTCCGCCCTCGACGAGTCCGCGCGCCCCGAACCACGCGGGTGCGGAGCCGGCCCGCACCCAGCGCCCGCCCCGCAGGTCCCACCAGGAGAGGGTTCCCGTGGTCGCGTCCGCGCGGGGTGCCTCGGCGGTGAGGAGCTGGCTGCCGCCGCCGGTGTCGGCGAGCCGCGCGGGCAGCACGGCGACGGGCGGCGGCCCGCCAGGGGCCAGAGCGAGCAGGGACACGGACGCGAGGGCGGCGGCGGCTCCGAGGCGCATGGCTCAGACCGTACTGGGGGGCAACGGCAGCGGCAGCCCGGGAAGTCCGTCCAGGCTCGTCGCGATGTGCTCCTTCTTGGTGAAGTACGCGCTCAGCGAGGCGTCGTCCTCGCGCGCGAAGCGCTTGCCGTGCAGGTCGCGGTCCTCCTCGTAGGACATGAAGGGCACCGCGTAGCCGCAGGAGTCGCGGACGAGTTCGGCGGTCACGACGATGATCGCGCGCAGCCCGTGCAGGGTCGGGTCGATGCCGGCGAAGTGGGTGAGGAGTTCCGCGAAGCGCGGGTCGTCGCGGAAGACCGGTTCGCCGCGGCCGTGCACCCGGACGATGTTGGGCGGGCCCTGGAAGGCGCACCACATCAGGGTGATCCGGCCGTTCTCGCGGAGATGCGCGATCGTCTCCGAGGTGCTCCCGGCGAAGTCCAGATACGCCACGGTCAGTTCGTCGAGAACGGCGAACGAGCCGGTGAGCCCTTTGGGGGAGAGGTTGACCGTGCCGTCCCCGGACAGGGGCGCGGTCGCGGTGAAGAAGAGGGGCTGGGCCTCGATGAACGAGCGGAGGCGGCCGTCGATGCGCTCATAAGTCTTTCCCATGTCTAACGATTATCGGGGAAAGCTTTTCGCCTGTCTAAGGGATTGCGGGTTCCGGCGGCGTCGTTCAGGGGCACCGCCGGAACCCGCGGACCGCCCCGGCCCTTGCCGGCGGGGCGGTCGCATCACGGGTCAGGTCACTTGGTGAGCGTGCAGGCGGCGAGGGTGTCCAGGCCGGTCGGCTTGGCGGCGGTGCGGCCGATGGAGATGGCGATGCGGTCGATGGTGGAGACGCGCTTGTCCTTGAGGGGGCCGAGGATCGCGTTCTGGACGAAGTTCGGGCCGCCCTGTCCGACGGTGTTGGCCAGCCGGGTGTTGGCCTCGGAGATCTGGGTGTTCAGCAGGGCGAGGTTGCGGTCGACCTCGGCCTTCGCGGAGGCCGGGACGGCGGGCAACTGCGAGGCGACGTCCGGGCAGGTGATCGTGCCCGCGGCGGTGGCGGCACCCGTTCCGGAGCCGGCCCCGCCCGCCTGTGCGGTGGCCGGCGCGCTCGGCGCGGCGGTGACGGCGCCCGCACCGCCGGCGGCCGCGCCCGCCGTGTTGAGGGTGCAGGGCGCGAGCGCGTCCAGACCCTGCGGCTTGGCGGCGGTGCGGCCGATGGCCGTGGCGATGCGGTTGACGGTGGAGACGCGCTTGTCCTTCAGCGGGCCGAGGATCGCGTTCTGGACGAAGTTCGGGCCGCCCTGCCCGACGGTGTCGACCAGCCGCTTGTTCGCCTCGGCGATCTGGGTGTCGAGGAGGGCGAGGTTGCGGTCGACCTCGGCCTTCGCGGAGGCCGGGATCGCGGGCAGGCTCGGGGCGACGGCCGGGCAGTTCACCGTGTTCGCGGCGGCCTTCGTCGTGGCGTTCCGCGCGTTGCCGTGCGTCTCGCCCGCCAGGGCGCTGCCGGCGATCACGGCCGCGGACAGCACCACGGCGGAGGCTCCGCCGATCATCACGACGCGCCGCTTGTTGTACTTCGGAAGAGCCCTGGACATGCGGAATCCTCACTCGGGTCGGGGGCGGACGGCCATCCGGTGTTCGACCGGTCGGTCATCGTCCGTGTGCCTGTCGTGCGTGAACGCGGCGCCTGCGTTCAGCGGGAGATACGCGGAAACGATTACGAGTGTTCAGCCCTCGGTGAAGATTCCTCGGCCGGGCGTGCCGGGGCGAGCCGCGATTGACGAATCATGCAGAGTGCTGCATACTCATGCATGTCAGCGAATGCACTGTGAGGAGAATCCCGTGACCGAGCGCGTCGTACTCGCCTACTCGGGCGGTCTGGACACCTCCGTCGCCATCGGCTGGATCGCCGAGGAGACGGGCGCCGAGGTCATCGCCGTTGCGGTCGACGTCGGCCAGGGTGGCGAGGACCTGGACGTCATCCGCAAGCGAGCGCTCGCCTGCGGTGCCGTCGAGGCCGAGGTCGCCGACGCCAAGGACGAGTTCGCCGACGAGTACTGCCTCCCGGCGATCAAGGCCAACGCCCTTTACATGGACCGCTACCCGCTGGTCTCCGCCCTCTCCCGGCCGACGATCGTCAAGCACCTCGTCGCCGCCGCCCAGAAGCACGGCGCCACCACGGTCGCCCACGGCTGCACCGGCAAGGGCAACGACCAGGTGCGGTTCGAGGCCGGCATCGTCGCCCTCGCCCCCGACCTCAAGTGCATCGCCCCGGTCCGCGACTACGCGATGACCCGGGACAAGGCGATCGCCTTCTGCGAGGAGAAGCAGCTCCCGATCGCCACCACCAAGAAGTCCCCGTACTCCATCGACCAGAACGTCTTCGGGCGCGCGGTCGAGACGGGCTTCCTGGAGGACATCTGGAACGCCCCGATCGAGGACATCTACGAGTACACCTCGAACCCGGCCGAGCACCGCGAGGCCGACGAGGTGATCATCACCTTCAAGCAGGGTGTCCCGGTCGCCGTCGACGGCAGGCCCGTCAGCGTCCTCCAGGCCATCCAGCAGCTCAACGAGCGGGCCGGCGCCCAGGGCATCGGCCGGATCGACATGGTCGAGGACCGGCTCGTGGGCATCAAGTCCCGTGAGGTGTACGAGGCTCCGGGCGCCATCGCGCTGATCACCGCGCACCAGGAGCTGGAGAACGTCACGGTCGAGCGTGAACTCGCCCGCTACAAGCGGCAGGTCGAGCAGCGCTGGGGCGAACTGGTCTACGACGGCCAGTGGTTCTCCCCGCTCAAGCGCGCCCTGGACGGCTTCATCGACGAGGCCAACCAGCACGTCAACGGCGACATCCGGATGACCCTGCACGGCGGCCGCGCGGTCGTCACCGGCCGGCGCTCCGACACCTCGCTCTACGACTTCGACCTGGCCACGTACGACACGGGCGACACCTTCGACCAGGCCGCGGCCAAGGGCTTCATCGACATCTACAGCCTGTCGTCGAAGATCGCCGCCAAGCGGGATCTGGCGTAAGCGGTACGGGACCCGGCGCGGGCCGTGTCGTGTCCGCCGCCGGGAAGCCTCCCGAGCACTAGCCTGGCAGCCGCCTCCTCACGCACGTGCGCGTGGGGAGGCGGTGGCACATCCACACCTTTCGAGGAGTAACGCAAGTGAGCAGCAACAGCGGTGACGTCCGGCTCTGGGGCGGACGGTTCGCCGACGGTCCCGCCGAGGCCCTGGCCAAGCTGTCCGCGTCGGTTCACTTCGACTGGCGTCTCGCGCCGTACGACATCGCCGGTTCGCGTGCCCACGCGCGCGTGCTGCACAAGGCGGGCCTGCTCACCGAGGACGAGCTCACACGCATGATCGGGGGCCTCGACCTGCTGGAGTCGGACGTCGCCGACGGCTCCTTCGTGGGCACGATCGCCGACGAGGACGTCCACACCGCCCTGGAGCGTGGCCTTCTCGAGCGCCTCGGCCCCGACCTCGGCGGCAAGCTCCGCGCCGGCCGCTCCCGCAACGACCAGGTGGCCACGCTCTTCCGGATGTACCTGCGCGACCACGCCCGGATCATCGGCGGTCTGATCGCCGACCTCCAGGAGGCGCTGATCGGCCTGGCGGAGGCCCACCCGGACGTGGCGATGCCGGGGCGCACCCATCTCCAGCACGCCCAGCCCGTGCTGTTCGCGCACCACGTCCTGGCGCACGTCCAGTCCCTGTCCCGGGACGCGGAACGGCTGCGCCAGTGGGACGAGCGGACGGCCGTCTCGCCGTACGGTTCCGGCGCCCTGGCCGGCTCCTCCCTCGGCCTGGACCCGGAGGCGGTGGCGAAGGACCTCGGCTTCGAGCACGGCAGCTCCGCCAACTCCATCGACGGCACGGCCTCCCGCGACTTCGTGGCCGAGTTCGCCTTCGTCACCGCGATGATCGGCGTGAACCTCTCCCGGATCGCCGAGGAGATCATCATCTGGAACACGAAGGAGTTCTCCTTCGTCACCCTCCACGACGCGTTCTCCACGGGCTCGTCGATCATGCCGCAGAAGAAGAACCCGGACATCGCCGAGCTGGCGCGCGGCAAGTCGGGCCGTCTGATCGGCAACCTGACCGGGCTGATGGCCACGCTCAAGGCCTTGCCCCTCGCGTACAACCGCGATCTCCAGGAGGACAAGGAGCCGGTCTTCGACTCCTGCGACCAACTGGAGGTCCTGCTCCCCGCGTTCACCGGCATGATGGCCACGCTGACCGTCCACCGCGAGCGCATGGAGGAGCTGGCCCCGGCCGGTTTCTCGCTCGCCACCGACATCGCCGAGTGGCTGGTCAGGCAGGGCGTGCCGTTCCGTGTCGCGCACGAGGTCGCCGGTGAGTGCGTGAAGGTCGCGGAGGCGGACGGCAAGGAACTGGACGAGCTGACCGACGAGCAGTTCGCGAAGATCTCGGCGCACCTGACGCCGGAGGTGCGGACCGTCCTCGACGTCCCTGGTGCCCTCGCCTCCCGCGACGGCCGCGGCGGTACGGCACCGAGCGCCGTCGCCGTCCAGCTCGCCGAGATCAAGACGGACGTCGCCGCCCAGCAGACGTGGGCGGCGGCCAAGCGGAAGAAGTAGGACGACCACGCCCCTGATCCGCCCCCGCCCCCGGCCGCCCGAGCAGCGGACACGGTTCGCGGGCCGGGGCGGGTGCCGTACGACGGAGGGTGTCGCGGGTTACGTTGGCCGGGAGCCGTAAAGGAGCCGACCGAACGGAGCCGCGATGCCCTTCGCACGTCTCGCCTCAGCCACGACTCCCACCGCCCACCTCGGCCTGGGGCTTGCCGCGGTGGGCCGCCCGGGCTACATCAACCTCGGGCGCGAGGAGGACCTCCCGGGCGACCGCAGTGTCGAGGCACTGCGCGAGCGCACCCACGAACTCCTCGAAGCCGCCTACGCCCAAGGCGTGCGCTACTTCGACGTGGCCCGTTCCTACGGCCGCTCGGAGGAGTTCCTGGCCGGCTGGCTCAGCGGCCGCCCGGACGTCGACGACGTCGTCGTCGGCAGCAAATGGGGCTACACGTACACGGCCGACTGGCGCACCGACGCCGAGGCGCACGAGGTCAAGGACCACGGCCTCGCCACGTACGAGCGGCAGCGCGCCGAGACCGCGGAGCTGCTCGGCGACCGGCTCGACCTCTACCAGATCCACTCGGTGACCCCCGACAGCCCGGCCCTCACCGACAAGGAACTGCACGCGGCCCTCGCCGACGCGGCCGCCCGGGGCCTGTCGATCGGCTTCTCCACCAGCGGGCCCGAGCAGGCGGAGGCGATCCGTGCCGCGCTCGCCGTCACGGTCGACGGCGAGCCGCTGTTCCGTACCGTCCAGTCCACGTACAACGTCCTGGAGACCTCCGCCGCCCCGGCGCTCGCCGAGGCGCACGACGCCGGGCTCACAGTGATCGTCAAGGAGGGCGTGGCCAATGGCCGGCTCGCCGGGCCGCACGCGCCGGAGGCGCTGCGCGCCGTCGCCGCCGAGACCTCCCTCGGCTGTGACGCGGTCGCCCTCGGACTGATCCTGCGCCGGCCCTGGGCCGGCGTCGTGCTCTCCGGGGCGGCCACCGCCAACCAGCTCGCCTCGAACCTGCACGCGGCGGTCGTCGACCTCGACGACGACCAGCTCTCCCGGCTGTCCGCCCTGGTGGAGGAACCGCGGGCGTACTGGGAGCGACGCGGGCAGCTTCCCTGGCACTGAGCGCTTCCGGACGAGCGAAGGTGAGACACGTACGCTCCGCGTGAGACATTATTGTCTCATCTGCGGTACGGTTGTCTCATGGCTGTCGACCGTGATCACGTGCTGCGCAGCGCAGCCGCCCTGCTCACCCGCAAATCCACCGCGACGATGGACGAGGTGGCGAAGACCGCCGGAATCAGCCGGGCCACGCTGCACCGCCAGTTCGCCGGCCGTGACGCGCTCGTACGCGCGCTGGAGGCGCTCGGCATCGAGGAGTGCGAGGCCGCTCTGGACGCGGCCCGCCTCGACGAGGGCACCGCACAGGAGGCCGTGCGCCGCCTGGTGAGGGAGTTGGAGAAGGCCGCCGGACTGCTCGCCTTCCTCTATACGGAGAACCAGCTCTTCGAGGGCGACGGGCAGCACGAGGGCTGGGCCCGGCTCGACGCCCGGATGGCCGCGCTGTTCCGGCGCGGCCAGGAGGGCGGCGAGTTCCGCATCGACCTCAGCCCGGCCTGGCTCACCGAGGCGCTCTACGGACTGATGGCCTCGGCGTCCTGGGCCGTCACCGAGGGCCGCGTCGCCGCCAAGGACTTCCACCACATGATCGTCGAGCTGCTGCTCGGCGGCGCGCTCAGGAGAGAGGAACCATGACCAGCACCCTGCGGCCGGCGACCGTGACGGAGACGCCGAAGCGTCCGGGCCGGTGGCTCGCGCTCTGCGTCCTCGTCCTCGCCGTGCTGCTGGTGACCGTCGACGCGACCGTCCTCGGTCTCGCGACCCCGTACATCAGTGAAGACCTCGAACCCTCGGGCACCCAGCTTCTGTGGATCGGGGACGTCTACTCCTTCGTCATCGCCGGCCTGCTCGTCTCCATGGGCAGCCTCGGCGACCGCATCGGCCGCAAGCGGCTGCTGCTGGCGGGCTCCACGGCGTTCGGCCTGATATCCGTGCTCAACGCCTATGCCACGACACCCGAGATGATGATCCTCGCGCGGGCGCTGCTCGGCGTCGCGGGCGCGACCCTGATGCCCGCCACGCTCGCCCTGATCCGCAACATCTTCCACGACCCGCGCGAGCGCAGCCTCGCCATCGGCATCTGGGGCGCGACCGCCTCCGCGGGCACGGCGGTCGGCCCCGTCGTCGGCGGCCTTCTGCTCGAACACTTCTGGTGGGGCTCGGTCTTCCTCATCAACCTTCCGGTGATGGTGGTCCTCGTCCTCGTCGGGCGCAGACTGCTGCCCGAGTCGAAGAGCCCCAGCCCCGGCCCCTGGGACCTGATCAGCGTGACGCTCTCGCTCGTCGGTGTGATCGCGGTGGTGTACGGGGTGAAGGAACTCGCCGCGCACGGGCCGTCCGGCGAGGCGCTCGCCGCCGGTCTCCTGGGAGCGGGCGCCCTCTCCTGGTTCGTACGCCGCCAACTGACGCTTCCCACACCGCTGCTGGACGTCCGGCTGTTCCGCAACCGCGGATTCTCCGGCGCGGTGCTCGCCGACCTGTTCACCGTGCTCGGCATGTCCGGGCTCGTGTTCTTCCTCTCCCAGTACCTGCAACTGGTCCAGGGCCGGGGGCCGTTCGAGGCGGGGCTCGCCGAAGTACCCGCGGCCGTCGGCGCGGTGGCGGCGGGCCTGGTCGCCGGACGGGTCGCGCGGCGCTTCTCCGTGCGGACCGTCGTGTCCGGCGGACTCGCCGCAGTGGGCCTCGCGCTCGGAGCGCTCACCGTCCTGGACCGGTCCACCGGCTATCCGCTGCTCGGCACGGCCCTGCTGGTCGTCGGGGTCGGCGCGGGCTTCTCGTTCACCGTCACCGCCGACGTCATCCTCTCTGCCGTGCCCAAGGAGCAGGCGGGCGCCGCGTCCGCGGTCTCCGAGACGGCGTACGAACTCGGCGCGGCTCTGGGCATCGCCCTGCTCGGCTCCGTCGTGACCGGCGTCTACGCGGGCTTCACCGGCCCCGCGGGCACACCGGCCGCGGCGCACGACTCGCTCGGCGGAGCGGTGGAGGCCGCCGGAGGCCTGCCCGAGCACACCGCCGAGACGCTGCTCACCGCGGCCAGGGAGTCCTTCGTGGACGGTCTGGCCCTCGCCTCCGGCGCGGGCGCCGCTGTCCTGCTGGCCACCGCGGTGGCGGCCTGGTTCCTGCTCCGCGGCCAGAAGCTGGAGGCCTAGTGCCGCGACAGGCAACGTTCGCCCCGTCGACGGGCAAACGTTGCCTGCCGCGGCACTAGCCGCACGAGAGCGGGCCCGACTCAGCCGCATCAAGAGGCCCCACCGCGTGGGCGCAAAAGCGTGGGCCCCGACCGGAAGTCTCCGGTCGGGGCCCACCCTGGTGCTTGAGCGCGGCAGCGCTACGCGGCCTTCGCCTTGGTGGCGTACATGTCGACGTACTCCTGGCCGGACAGCCGCATGACCTCGGTCATCACGGAGTCGGTCACGGCGCGCAGCACGTACCGGTCGCGGTCCATGCCCTCGTAGCGCGAGAACTCCATGGCCGGCCCGAAGCGGACCGTGACCTTGCCCGGACGCGGCATGCCCGCGCCGCCCGGCTGGAGCTTGTCCGTGCCGATCATCGCGAACGGGACGACCGGGGCGCCGGTCATCAGGGTGAGCCGGGCGATACCGGTGCGGCCGCGGTACAGACGGCCGTCGGGGGAGCGGGTGCCCTCGGGGTAGATCCCGAAGACCTTGCCCTCCTCCAGGACGCGGCGGCCGGTCATCAGCGCGGCCACGCCGCCGTTGGCGCCGTCCCGGTCCACCGGGATCATGCCGACGCCGGTGAAGAACCACGCCATGAGCCGGCCCTTGAGGCCCTTGCCCGTGACGTACTCGTCCTTGCCGATGAAGAACACCTGCCGGTCGCAGACCAGCGGAAGGATCATCGAGTCGATGAACGTGAGGTGGTTGCCGGCCAGGATCACCGGCCCCTTGCCGGGGATGTGCTCCACGCCTTCCACCCGTAGGCGGAACATCAGGCGCATGATCGTTCCGAGCACTGCCTTGATGAGCGCGAAGCGGGACAACGGGCCCTCCGGTGTCAAGGGATCGGTATGGAGTCTGTGCAGGTGAGGACCATACTCGCGGTTCCCGGTCGATTGCACATCGGGTTCATCGACCGGATACGCACTGTTGACCTACGTTTACCTGCGATGGCGTGCCCGTGAGCGGTGCACACCGGGGTCGTCCGGTGTGACGGACATCGCGCGCGGGTACCGGCGAACGGGTGAGCGCCCGGCGAAGGGCCGTGCGCCCCGCCGTCGTCTCACGCCTACCCCCGACCGCCCGGCCGATGCCGACGGACCGTCAAGTTCCGCATCCCGCGGTGGATCCGAGGTCACCCACTGTTCCGCCACGGGCCCCCCTCCCGTCACACGGGGGCACCTACGATCGTCCCGCTTCGACAGGCAGGCACCTACGGCGGGAGGAGCGCTCATGGGAGCGCAGGAGTCGAACGGTCAGGAGCGGGGCACGGCGCGGCGGACGCTGCTTTCGGCCGCGGTGCTCGGGGCGGGCGGAGCGGCCCTCGGCCTGCCCGGCACCGCGAGCGCGGACGAACGCCACGGGGGCGGCGGCTACCGCGGCCTGCCCCGGCCGACCGTCATCGGTCACCGCGGGGCCAGCGGCTACCGGCCGGAGCACACCTTCGGCTCGTACCAGCTCGCCCTCGACCTGGGCGCCGACGTCGTCGAGGCCGGTGACCTGGTGCCCACCAAGGACGGTCACCTCGTGTGCCGTCACGAACCGGAGATCGGCGGGACCACGGACGTCGCCGCGCATCCCGAGTTCGCCGGCCGCAGGACCACCAAGACGCTCGACGGCGTCCCCACCACCGGCTGGTTCACCGAGGACTTCACGCTCGCCGAGCTGAAGACCCTGCGCGCCGTCGAGCGCATCCCCGCCAACCGTCCGCACAACACCCTCTACGACGGCCGCTGGGAGATCCCCACCTTCGAGGAGGTGCTCCGCTGGCAGGACGAGCAGACCCGCAAGCGGGGCAAGCAGGTCTGGATCTACCCCGAGACCAAGCACCCCACCTACTTCCGGGCGCTCGGTCTCGGCCTGGAGGAGCGGGTCGCGAAGCTGCTGCGCAAGTACGGCAAGGACAGGAAGGACTCGCCCGTCATCCTCCAGTCCTTCGAGCCGAGCAGCATCCAGCGGCTGGACAAGCTCGTCGGCAACCCGCTCGTCGTCCTGCTGTCGGCCGCGAACACCCGCCCCTGGGACTTCGTCGCGGCGGGTGACCCCCGCACGGTCGCCGACCTCGTCACGCCCGCGGGCCTGGAGTGGATCGCCTCGTACGCGCAGGGCATCGGTCCCACCCTCGACCTGGTCATCCCGAAGGACGCGGCCGGCAACCTCACCACCCCGACCACGCTCGTCGCCGACGCGCACCGGGCGGGCCTGACCCTGCACCCGTACACCCTGCGCAACGAGAACCCCTTCCTGCCCGCGAACTTCCGCAAGGGCACCGCCGCGGACGCCTACGGAGACCCCTTCGGCGCCTTCAAGGTCTACTTCGAGACGGGCATCGACGGCGTGTTCTCCGACAACGCGGACACCGCGGTGCTGGCCCGCGCGGACTTCCTGAAGCGATGAGTCCACCGCCCCGGGCCGCTCGCGGACCGGGGCACGGAGCGGGACAGGAGCACAGCGAGGGACAGGAGCACGGAACGGGAGCGGGACAGGTGCCCGCCCTCCGTCAACGGACGAACCGGTCACCCCGGATGGGGTGAGAAACGGCCGCCCCGGCAACCTCGCGCCGGGGCGGCCTCGTCGTGCCGCACATGACGCACGAACTGCTCACCACCCTTCGCCCGCTGCTCGCCGCCGAGGCGTCGGCGGAGGCCCATGCCTCCGGCGACGAGCGGGGCGACCTGGAACAGGCCGTCTGGCTACGGCTGCTGGAACGCCTGGAGACGACGGGACCGCCCGCCGACCCGCAGCGCTGGGTGCGCCGGGCCGTGCGCTCGGAGGTCCGCCGCTGCCGTCGCAGGGCACGCGCCGAGCAGCCCTACGCCACCGAGCCCGCCGACGACGGCTCCGGCCCGGAGGAGCGGGCGATGGCCGCCGTTCATCGGCGTGAGCTGCACGAGGCGGTGCGCCGGCTGCCCGGCCGCTGCCCCGGTCTGATGGCCGCCCTGCTCTCCCCGGCGGACCTCACTTACCGGGAGATCGCAGGCGAGTTGGGTATCTCACAGGGCAATCTTGGTCCGGAACGCTCCAGATGTCTTGGATGTCTTCGGCGATTGCTGACGCCGGAGGTTGCGGCCCGCTGACGACGGGGATAGGAGTGGGGGACGACCGGTGGAACAGGTGAGCGGGAGGCATGCACACATGGGCATGAGCGTGACCATCTCGGCGGCGACCGAGCAGGATGCGGAATCGATCCTGAAGCTGCAGTACCTCTGCTATCAGAGCGAGGCCGAGCTGTACGGCGACTACGGCATCGAGCCGCTCACACAGCCGCTCGACTCCCTCAGGGCGGAACTGGCGGGCGGCACCGTACTGGTGGCCCGGCTCGGCGACGAGGTGGTGGCCTCGGTACGCGGCGCCGTCGACGCCGACGGCACGGCCCGTATCAACAAGCTCATCGTGCACCCGCGCATGCAGCGGCACGGCCTGGGCGGACGCCTGCTCGACGCCATCGAGGCACGCCTGGGCGCCGAGGGCGCGGCCAAGTCCTTCCAGCTCTTCACCGGCCACCGCAGCGAACGCAACCTGCGCCTGTACCGCAAGCACGGCTACGCCCCCGTCTCGCAGGAGCGGGTGGGCGAGCGCATGACGCTGGTGACCCTGGCCAAGGGCGCCGACGCCGGCGTGTACGCCACCAGCGCCTGAGCGCCCGCCCGGCTTCGGCCGGAGGAGCCGTCAGCCGGCGTTCGTACGCGCCTTGCGCAGCCAGTACATCGCCGAGAGCGGCAGCAGGGCCGGGATGAAGAGATAGCCCATGCCGTAGTCCGACCACACCGTGGCGTCGGGGAACGCGGACGGCTCGGCCAGCGTCCAGGTTCCGACGACCAGTACGCCCGCGAGCTCGGCGGCGCAGCACACCAGCGCCGCCTTGCGCGCCGTCTCGCCGCCGCGCACGAGCGAGTACGTGATGAACCCGTAGACGAGACCGGCGACCGCGGACAGCGAGTAGGCGAGCGGCGCCTTGTCGAACTGTGTGGAGATCTGCACGGCCGACCGTGAGACGGCGCCGACCACCATCACCCCGTACAGCCACACCAGCAGGATGCCCGGGCCGCTGATGAGCCGCGCGCGCTTCGTGCCGGCGGACGGTCCCGCCGGGGTTCCGCCCTGTTCGTCGCCCATGTCCCGAGTCACCGGCGTGTTCTCCTCCGTGGCCGTCATCTCAGCCTCCCCAGATGTCGTAGAGCCGGACCTCGAGCACGGCGAGGACGATGCCGCCGGCCGCCACCGTGACCGAACCCCAGCGGGTGCGCTCCGCGAGCGACATGAATCCCGCGGCGGGAATGCAGGCGAAGGCGCCGATCAGATACGCCACGAAGATGGTCGTGCCCTGGTCCGGCTTCTCGCCGCGCGCGAGCTGGACGACGCCGATCACGAGCTGGACCAAGGCGAGCACGCTCACCACGGCCATGCCGATGAAGTGCCAGTCCTTGGTGGGCTGATCGCGGTGGGCGGCCCAGCCGCACCAGGCGGCGAGCGCGAGCGCGGCGACAGCCGTCGCGACCGTCAGGGCATCAAACATGCCGTGACCCTATTACGGGCCAAAAGACCTGATGCGCTCGCCCCCGGGCTGCCCCGCGGGCCACTGTCCGCCGCGCTCCGGGCGGGCCGCGCGGCGGGCCCGACCATCGTGGCGTCGGCCACAACGCGCCGGCCCGGTGAACTCGACGCCGACCTCGTGGTCGAGGGCTCCTCTCCCTTGTCCGTACTGGTGCCGGACGACGGAGCCGAACTCTTTGTCCAGGGCTGAAAAGTGACCACCTCTGTCCATCGCTGTCCGCTATTCGGACAGCGATGGCGGTCCCCACCCTCCTGTCTGCTTTACTTCCTTCCATGACCACGACGAGCGACCGCATCCTTGCGACCGAGGCGACCATGACGCCCGGTGCTCGTTGTATGTGTCGAATGTGCGCCTGCTAGAGGGCCCTCGCACCACCGCCTGATCCCGCGCCCCGAAGCGGGATCGCCGCGCCCAGTGTCCGTACCGCGTACGTGACCGGGCTGCCCCGCGCACACGTTCTCCTTCCGGTTCCATCGCCAACGCGAGAACCGTGCCGCGTTCCGACCGCATGCATCCGTGCCTGGCGCACACCCACGCCCCGCACTCGACAGTGACGGAATTCTCCAGTGATCACGACAACGGGCCTCACCAAGGTCTACCGCTCGCGCGGCCGTGAAGTGACCGCCCTCGACGGCGTCGATCTGCATGTCCGCGAAGGCGAGGTGTTCGGCGTCATCGGCCAGTCCGGTGCCGGCAAGTCCTCGCTCATCCGCTGCGTGAACCTGCTGGAGCGTCCCAGCTCCGGCACGGTCACCGTCGACGGCCAGGACCTCACCGCCCTCGCCGGGCGCGGTCCGCGCGCCGGCCGGGAGCTCCGTCAGGCGCGCAGCCGGATCGGCATGGTCTTCCAGCACTTCAACCTGCTGTCCTCGCGGACCGTCCAGGAGAACGTCGAGCTGCCGCTCGACATCCTCGGTCTCTCCAGGAGGGAGCGCGGCCACAAGGCCCTCCAGCTCCTCGACCTGGTCGGCCTGTCCGACAAGGCCACGTCGTACCCGGCCCAGCTCTCCGGCGGTCAGAAGCAGCGCGTCGGCATCGCCCGCGCGCTGGCCGGCGACCCGAAGGTGCTCCTGTCCGACGAGGCGACCAGCGCCCTCGACCCGGAGACCACGCGCTCCATCCTCCAGCTTCTGCGCGACCTGAACCGCCAGCTCGGTCTGACCGTCCTGCTCATCACCCACGAGATGGACGTCGTCAAGACGGTCTGCGACTCGGCCGCGCTGATGGACAACGGCCGCATCGTCGAGTCGGGCACCGTCAGCGAACTCCTCGCGACGCCCGGCTCCGAACTGGCCGCCGCGCTCTTCCCGGTCAGCGGCACTGCCTCCGGCGAGGACCGCACGGTCATCGACGTCACCTTCCACGGCGAGTCGGCCACCCAGCCGGTCATCTCGCAGCTCTCGCGCACCTACAACATCGACATCTCGATCCTCGGCGCCGCGATGGACACCGTCGCGGGCAGGCAGGTCGGCCGGATGCGCATCGAACTGCCCGGCCGCTACGAGGAGAACGTCGTGCCGATCGGATTCCTGCGCGAACAGGGCCTGCAGATCGACATCCAGGGGCAGCAGCCCGAACTGGTCAAGGAAGGTGCCAAGTGAGCTGGTCCGAGATGCAGCCGCTGCTGTCCGAGGAGTGTTGGAACACGCTCTACATGGTCGGCTGGTCCACCCTCATAGCGATCGTCGGCGGCCTGCCGCTCGGCGTCCTGCTGGTGCTGACGGACCGCGGGGGCCTGCTGCAGAACGTCGTCGCCAACAAGGTCGTCGGGCAGGTCGTGAACATCGCCCGCTCGATGCCGTTCATCATCCTGATGGTCGCGCTCATGACCTTCACACGGTGGGTCACCGGCACAACCATCGGCCGCGACGCCGCCATCGTGCCGCTCGCCATCGGTGCGATCCCGTTCTTCGCGCGGCTGGTCGAGACGGCCGTCCGTGAAGTGGACGGCGGGCTCGTCGAGGCCGTGCAGGCGATGGGCGGCAACACCTGGACCGTCGTCCGCAAGGTCCTCGTCCCCGAGTCGCTGCCCTCGCTGATCTCCTCGGCGACCACCACGGTCGTGGCCCTCATCGGCTACTCCGCGATGGCCGGCACCGTCGGCGCCGGCGGCCTCGGCGACCTCGCGATCCGCTACGGCTACCAGCGCTTCGAGACCGAGCTGATGTGGATCATCGTCGCCATCCTCGCCGTGGTCATCTCGGCCATCCAGTTCGCCGGCGACCACGCGGCCCGGACCCTGGACCGCCGCGCCGGCCACTCCGGACCCAGCCCGAAGCTGCGCCTGCTGAAGACCCGCCGGCCCACCGCCGCGGACGTCGGCGAGGCCGTCTGAACAACCGCGGACCCTCCCGCGGTCCCCGGTCCCACCCACAGTCTTCCCCGTCCACCCCATGACGGGGTGCCCCACCCTCAGGAAAGGCACTTTTCGTGCGTAACACCGCCAAGATCACCACCGCCGTCCTCGCCGCCGGAGCCCTCACCCTGGGTCTCTCCGCCTGCGGCTCCGACAAGGACTCCACCGCCTCCGACACCAGCGGCCCGCTCGTCGTCGCCGCCAGCCCGGTTCCTCACGCCGAGATCCTGAACTTCATCAAGAAGAACCTGGCGAAGAAGGCGGGGCTCGACCTGGAGGTCAAGGAGTTCCAGGACTACATCGTGCCCAACACGGCCACCGAGGACGGTTCGGTCGACGCCAACTACTTCCAGAACCAGCCGTACCTCGACGACTTCAACAAGAAGCGCGGCACCCACATCGTGCCCGTCGTCACGGTGCACCTGGAGCCGCTCGGCCTCTACTCCCACAAGGTTAAGAGCGCCGACGCCCTGAAGAGCGGCGCGACCGTCGCGGTGCCGAACGACGCCGTGAACGAGGCGCGTGCCCTGAAGCTGCTCGCCTCCAACGGGCTCATCACCCTCAAGGACGGCGTCGGCAACGAGGCGACCCCGCAGGACATCGCCAAGAACCCCAAGAACCTCACGTTCAAGGAGGTCGAGGCGGCGCAGACCCCGCGCTCCCTGGACGACGTGGACGCCGCGGTGATCAACGGCAACTACGCCATATCCGCCGGCCTCAAGCCCGCCAAGGACGCCCTCGTCCTGGAGTCGGCGACGAACAACCCGTACGGCAACTTCCTCGCGGTCAAGAAGGGCAACGAGAACGACCCGCGCGTGAAGAAGCTCGCCAAGCTCCTCACCTCGCCCGAGGTCAAGAAGTTCATCGAGGACAAGTACGCGGGTTCCGTCATTCCGTCGTTCAAGTAGGCAGGCGGCCGGGCCGATTTGCGGCCCGCGGCCCGACTCGTCACCGCACGGGGTCCACTCCATTACCCGGAGTGGACCCCGTTGTGCCGTTCGATGGTTTCATGCTGCATGCTGGGCAGTTCAGCGGACCCGACGGTACATCAGGTCCGAAGTCCCCGACGGTTACGGAGCGTCGCATGACGAGCACCTTCCCCGGCATCTCCATCAGCACGGAGCGGTTGGTCCTGCGTGCGCTCGACGAGGACGACGTGCCCGCGCTGACGGAGATGATGAACGACGAGATGGTGGCGGCCTGGACGTCGATCCCCCAGCCGTTCACCCAGGACGGTGCCCACGACTGGATCACCGACTACGCCCCCACGGAACGCGCCCGGGGGCGTGGACTCGACCTCGCCGTCACCGAGTTCCTCACCCAGCGCCTGGTCGGTGTGATCCAGCTCGGCAAGACCAACTGGCGGGTCCGCTCCACCGAGCTGTCCTACATCATCGCCCCCTGGGCGCGCGGCGAGGGCTACGCGTCCGAGGCCGCCCTCGCCACCGCGCGCTGGCTGTTCCGTGAGCAGAAGTTCGAGCGCGTGGAACTGCGCACGGCCGCGGGCAACACCGCCTCGCAGCAGGTGGCCCAGAAGATCGGCTGCATCAGCGAGGGTGTGCTCCGCAACGCCTGCATAGCGCGCACCCGGACCGAGGACGGCGCCTGGGTCGACCTGCGCACCGACTTCATCGTGTGGAGCCTGCTGCCCGAGGACCTCGACGACATGGACGGCCACCTCACGGACACGGGCGGCTTCCGCTCCTTCAACGACTGGAACTGAGGGCCGGCCGGCCGCACTCCAGCCCGCGCGGGAGGCCCGCACCGGCGAACGGGAGCCGCCAGGGCGGGGCGTGCACGGTCACGGCAGGGCGTGTGCGGCCATGGCGGGGCGTGCACGGCCATGGCCGGTCGTAAGCGGTCACGACGGGTCGTATACGGTCGGGTCGAGTCACATGGGTGTACGGAAGTCAGCTCACCGGATACCGGTCGCGCGGAGCCGGTCCCGTGGACCCGGGCCGCCGTCCGGGCCATCGTCCCGGCGCTGCGGGGCCGCTCCCCGCGCCACGCAGACCGGCGCACGCCCGCCGCACCGCGCCGGGGTACCCTCACCAAGCCCGCCCGGGCTGCACCTGAGACCCGCGAAGACCTGTCTGGAGACTGACGACGATGGCCGACCGGGTCACGGTGATCGGCTGGGACGGCTCGCCGCCGACCGTCGCGGCGCGCGCCGCTCTCGGTGCCGCCACACTGGTGGCCGGAGCGGCCCATCATCTCGACCTCCCCGAAGTGCCCGAGGGCGCCGAACGCGTCCGGCTCGGCAGTGTCGGCCTCGCCGCCCGCCGCATCGCGAGCCACCGCGGCACCGCCGTCGTCCTCGCCGACGGGGACCCCGGATTCTTCGGCGTCGTACGCACCCTGCGCGCACCCGAGTTCGGCCTGGAGGTCGAAGTCGTGCCCGCCGTCTCCTCCGTGGCTGCCGCCTTCGCCCGCGCCGGAATGCCCTGGGACGACGCACAAGTAGTCGTCGCACACAGCCGCACGCTGCGACGCGCGGTGAATGTATGCCGAGCCCACACCAAGGTCGCCGTCCTCACCTCACCGGGCGCCGGACCCGCCGAACTCGGGCTGCTGCTCGAAGGGGTGCACCGCACCTTCGTCATCTGCGAGGAACTCGGCACCTCCCGGGAACAGGTCACGATCCTCACCTCCGACAAGGCGGCCGACCACACCTGGCGCGACCCGAACGTCGTGATCGTCATCGGCGGCTTCGTCGCCGCGGCCGAGGGCGGCTGGATCGCCGGCCGGGAGCCCGCCGCCGGGCCGCGCGGCTGGGCGCTGCCCGCGCGGGCGTACGGCGGCGCGCTCGGCGAGGGCGAGTCGGATCTGCTGCGCGCCGCCCAACTCGCCCGGCTGGGACCGCGCGTCGGCGACCTCGTCTGGGACATCGGCTGCGGCAGCGGCGCCTTCGCCACCGAGGCCGCCCGCACCGGCGCCGCCGTCATCGCGGTCGACCGCAGTCCCGGCTCCTGCGCCCGCACCGAGCACTCGGCCCGCCGCTACGGCGTGCAGATGCAGATCGTGCACGGCAGCGCCCCGCACGTCCTCGAGGACCTGCCCGAACCCGATGTCGTGCGCGTCGGGGGCGGGGGCGCGGCCGTCGTCTCCGCGGTCGCCGACCGTCGTCCCCAGCGGATCGTCGCGCACGCCGCGACCCGTGACGCCGCCGAACTCATCGGCCGCGATCTGAGCGAGCACGGCTATGACGTCGAGTGCGCGCTCATTCAGTCCGTCGAACTCGATACACGGGCCTGGACGGAGAAGGAGCGGAGCGTCGCGTTCCTGCTCAGCGGCCGTCTGCCGGATCGCGCCCCGTGATCCTGTTGTCGTACCGCGCGCGGTAGGCTGGCCGATCGTTGTACCGCTCCTGGGGGTCGGCCTTTCGTAGGTCAATGTCCGGAAAACCCGCCCGTTTTGAGGCGTGTGTGGTACGGCGGAACCCGGAGGACGCGCAACGTGGCGCAGTCCACAGCGGGCTCTCGCGGATCACGCTGTCGCGAGGGCGGGATGACCGGGACAATGCCTGTTAATGGCTTTGTCGTCTTTGTTGGCCGGTCGTACGTGCCGCTGGGCATGCACGCTCGTTCTTCACTGTGGGGCGGTCGGTGCGCCGTTCCGGGCGAGCTGGACTTTGGAGCACTAACCGATGGGCGAGGGGTACGCATGACCGACACCGGCCAGGTCCCGGGCGAGGGAATGCCGGAGAGCGCAGGCATGGTGGAGCAGCCGGGCGTCACCACACCGGGCGCGTACACCTACCTCGACTCTCCCGAGAGCCCCGTCGAGGAGGACGACCTCCTTCTCCTGCCGGGCGCGCCCGGTGCCCAGGGCGCCTGGGGCAACGAGGTGCCGCCGCCGGCCCCGATGCCCTTCACGGACGAGCCCGGCCCGCACGAGACGGACGGACGCGACACCGGCGCGATCGACCTCGGCGCCGTGCGCGCGCCGAGCCAGGTGCCCGTGCCGCAGCCGGTTCCGCAGTCCGTGACGCCGCGCCGTCCGCTGCACCTCGGCCCGCCCACCCCGGACGGTTCCTCCAGTCCGGTGCGTTCGCTGGCCGACCGCGGACCCGCGGGCTCCCGCCCGAGCACCATGGCGACCCCGGTCACTCCGTTCCGCCAGGCCGGTCCGGCGACCGTCGGCCCCGAGTACCTGGACGTGCCCCCGTCCGGCGACGCCCTCCCGCAGGCCGTGGCGCCGTGGGGGACCGTGCCCGTCGGCGGCGAGGGCGCTGTCGCCGAAGCGGTCGCGCCCGAGGCGCCGCTGCACGAGGCCGTGATGAGCGCGGAACCCGTACCGGGTCCCGAGGTACCGCAGGCCGCGGAGGCCGGGCAGGTGCCCGGTGTCGTGGCGGCGCCCTTCGTCCACGACCCGGCCCTGGCGCCGGGGGCCGACGGCGTGGCGCTCGACCTCCAGGACCAGGCGGACGGCCCGGCTCCCGAAGCCGTATCCGCGACGGACGGCCCGGCCGCCCCGCGGATTCCCGTCGCCCCGCGGTTCCAGGACGCCCCCGACGCCCCCGTCGCCCCGGACATCGCCGACCTCGCGGAACATGGCGCCGGCGCGATGCCCGGCTATGAGGCCGTACCGGCGCAGATCACCGAGGACACCGGGCACGCCCTGCCGGCGCGGCCACTCGCGCCTGCCGAGGACCTCGCCCCGGCAGAGGACCCCGCCGCGCAGGCCCCGGCGCACCTCGCCGGCCAGGACACCCACGCGGCCGAGCCGGCCGCCCCCGACCTCCAGGAGGCCGGGTTCGCGGAGCCCGCCGTCCGGACGTCGGAGCCCGCCGTCCCCTTCGCGGACGAAGCGTCCCCGCCCGGCGCCGAGCAGCCCCCCGGCGCCCCGCCCGCCCATGCCTACGAGACCCCGGAGTCCGCTCTGTCGGCGCTCTCCGCGCGCTCGGCGGAAGCCTCGCTCGGCGGTCAGGAACTCGCCCTCGACGCGGTCCAGGCCCAGCAGTTCACCGACCGGCTCGCCGCCGCGGAGAACGGCGCGGCGCCGTCCGAGGACGACTCCCTCGTCCACGAGGCCGCCCTGTTCGCGCCCGGCGTCATCGACCCGCAGGCCGTACCGGTCGGCGTGGCCGCGCACGGCGAGTCCGCCCACCCGGCCACCGGCGAACCGCACCACCCGGCGCACGGCGACCAGCACCCCGAGAGTGCCGTCGACGCGGCGGGCGTCCCCGGATTCCCCGGCGCGCCCCTCGTCCCCCAGAGCGACCGCAGTCTCGGCGGATTCGTGCCCGTGGACGGCACGGTGCCCACGACCGCGCACCTGGCCCCGACCCCGCCGCACGGCATGACCGTGGCTCCCGCGCCCGACGAGGAACAGTTGCCCGCGCAGGACGCCCCGGCCGTGGCACCCCTCCCGGCCGAGGAGATTCCCGCGGCGGAGGCCGAGCCGATCGCCCAGGCGTCGGTGCCCGCCCCCCGGGAGGCGGAGGCCGGCCCCGAGGCCGTGCCCGTGGCGGAGCCGCTCACCGCGGAGCCGGAACCCGTGGCCGCACAGCAAGCGGAGGACCTGCACACCCAGGTCGCCGACCAGGAAGAGAGCACGGTCGTGGTGGAAGACGTACGCGAGTCCACCGGCCCGGCGGCCGCCGGCTTCAACGACGCCGAACGCGAGGCCGTCCTGCGCGTGATCCGCGAACGCCGTGACATCCGCAACGGCTTCCGCAGCGACCCGATCCCGCACGACGTGCTGCTGCGCGTCCTGGAGGCCGCGCACACCGCGCCGTCCGTCGGCCACTCCCAGCCCTGGGACTTCGTCGTCATCCGCTCCGCCGAGACCCGGCGCGGCATGCACGAACTCGCCCAGCGCCAGCGCGAGGCCTACGCCCAGTCGCTTCCCAAGGGCCGGGCCAAGCAGTTCAAGGAAATGAAGATCGAGGCCATCCTCGACACCCCGGTGAACGTCGTCGTCACCGCCGACCCGACCCGCGGCGGCCGGCACACCCTCGGCCGGCACACCCAGCCGCAGATGGCCCCGTACTCCGCCGCCCTCGCCGTGGAGAACTTCTGGCTCGCCGCCCGCGCCGAGGGCCTCGGCGTCGGCTGGGTCAGCTTCTTCGACGAGCGTGAGATGGTCCGCGCGCTGGGCCTGCCCGAGCACCTGGAGGTCGTCGCCTACCTGTGCGTCGGGTACGTGGACGAGTTCCCGGAGGAGCCGGAGCTGATGCAGGCCGGCTGGTCCAAGCGCCGGCCCCTGTCGTGGGTCGTGCACGAGGAGACGTACGGCCGCCGCGCGCTGCCCGGTGAGGAGCCGCACGACCTGCTCGCCGACACGGTCTCCAACATCCGCCCGCTCGACGCCAAGGCGCTCGGCGAGGCGTGGGAGCGCCAGAAGCGGATGACCAAGCCCGCGGGCGCCCTCGGCATGCTGGAGATCATCTCCGCGCAGTTGTCGGGCCTCTCCCGGATGTGCCCGCCGCCGATCCCCGAGCCGGCCGCCGTCGCGATCTTCGCCGGTGACCACGGTGTCCACGCGCAGGGCGTGACCCCCTGGCCGCAGGAGGTCACCGGCCAGATGGTGGCCAACTTCCTCGGCGGCGGCGCGGTCTGCAACGCGTTCGCCAACCAGGTGGGCGCCGAGGTCTGTGTCGTCGACGTGGGCGTCGCCTCCGACCTGCCCGCCACGCCGGGTCTGCTGCCGCGCAAGGTCCGGGCGGGCACCGCCGACATGACCACCGGTCCCGCCATGACCCGGGAAGAGGCCGTCGCCGCGCTGGAGGTGGGCATCGAGACGGCCCGCGACCTGGTGGCCGCGGGCAACAAGGCACTGCTGACCGGCGAGATGGGCATCGCCAACACGACCGCGTCGGCCGCCCTGATCTCGGTGTTCACCGGGGCCGACCCGGCCGAGGTCACGGGCCGCGGCACGGGCATCAACGACGAGACCCTGGCCCGCAAGACCGAGGTCGTCCGGCGTGCCATCGAGTTCCACCAGCCGGACCCGGCGGACCCGATCGGCGTCCTCGCGGCGATCGGTGGCCTGGAGCACGCCGCCATGGTCGGCCTCCTCCTCGGCGGCGCGTCCCTGCGGACGCCGGTGATCCTGGACGGCGTCAGCGCGGGCGCCGCGGCCCTGGTGGCCCGCGCCATCGCCCCCGAGGTCCTGGCCGCCTGCATCGCGGGCCACCGCAGCGCCGAGCCCGGTCACGTGGCCGCCCTGAACAAGCTGGGCCTGCGCCCCCTGATCGACCTCGACCTGCGCCTCGGCGAAGGCACCGGCGCCCTGCTGGCCCTGCCCATCGTGCAGAGCGCGGCGCGGGCGATGCACGAGGTCGCGACGTTCGACTCGGCCGGGGTGACCGAGAAGTAGGCCCCCAGCACCGGCAGGGGGGGGTGGGCAGGCGTTCCGGCCTGCCCGCCCCACCCCCGCCGTAGTCTGGATTCCTACCGAAGAACCCCACGTCAGGGCCGCTCCAGAGCCGCAGCGCCCACCGCACCGCCTGCCCGTACGAGGAGCCGCACCTCCATGGCCGAACACCCCGCCTACCCGGTAGGCCTCCGTCTCGCCGGCCGTCGCGTCGTCGTCCTCGGCGGCGGTCAGGTGGCCCAGCGCCGGCTCCCCGCGCTCATCGCGGCGGGCGCGGACGTCCACCTCGTCTCCCCGCAGGCGACCCCGTCCGTCGAGGCGATGGCCGACGCGGGCGAGATCACCTGGACCAGACGCCCGTACGAGGAGGGCGACCTCGCCGACGCCTGGTACGCGCTCATCGCCACCAGTGACCCTCTGGCCAGTGCCGAGGCCAGTGCCGAGGCCGAGCGCCACCGCGTGTGGTGCGTCCGCTCGGACGACGCCGACGCGGCGACCGCGTGGACCCCGGCCACCGGCCACAGCGAGGGCGTGACCGTCGCCGTCCTCACCACGAACGCCAAGGGCCGCGATCCCCGCCACACCGCCGCCATCCGCGACGCCGTGGTCGAGGGCCTGCGCGACGGCACGCTCGTCGCGCCGCACCACCGCAGCCGTACCCCCGGCGTCGCCCTCGTCGGCGGTGGCCCCGGCGACCCCGACCTGATCACCGTCCGCGGACGCCGGCTGCTGGCCGAGGCCGATGTCGTCATCGCCGACCGCCTCGGCCCCCGCGACCTGCTCGCCGAACTCCCGCCGCACGTCGAGGTGATCGACGCGGCGAAGATCCCGTACGGCCGGTTCATGGCCCAGGAGGCCATCAACAACGCGCTCATCGAGCACGCGCGGCAGGGCAAGTCCGTCGTCCGGCTCAAGGGCGGCGACCCGTTCGTCTTCGGCCGCGGCATGGAGGAGGCCCAGGCGCTCGCCGAGGCCGGGATCGCCTGCACGGTGGTCCCCGGCATCTCCAGCTCGATCTCGGTGCCGGGCGCCGCAGGCATCCCGGTCACCCACCGGGGCGTCGCCCACGAGTTCACCGTGGTCAGCGGCCATGTCGCCCCGGACGACGAGCGCTCTCTCGTCGACTGGCCCGCCCTCGCCAAGCTGCGCGGCACCCTCGTCGTCCTCATGGGTGTCGACAAGATCGGCCGGATCGCCGAGACACTCGTGGCGCACGGCAAGTCCGCCGACACCCCCGTCGCCCTCGTCCAGGAGGGCACGACCGCCGCACAGCGCCGCGTCGACGCCACGCTGGCCACCGTCGCCGACACGGTGCGCGCCGAGGACGTGCGGCCGCCCGCGGTCATCGTCATCGGCGAGGTCGTGGACGTCGGCCCCGGACTTCCCGAGTAACCACGGGTAACCCAACCCGTTCCCAGCCGTTGGCACCGCACCCAGGACAAGGCAGTATCACCCTGTGGCCGATCTCATCACCGTCGAGAACCCCGACGACCCGCGTCTGCGTGACTACACGGGCCTGACCGACGTGGAACTGCGCCGCAAGCGCGAACCCGCCGAGGGCCTGTTCATCGCCGAGGGCGAGAAGGTCATCAGACGGGCCAAGGACGCCGGCTACGAGATGCGCTCGATGCTGCTGTCCGCCAAGTGGGTCGACGTCATGCGCGACGTCATCGACGAACTCCCGGCACCGGTCTACGCGGTCAGCCCCGAGCTCGCCGAGCAGGTCACCGGCTATCACGTGCACCGGGGAGCGCTCGCCTCGATGCAGCGCAAGCCGCTGCCCACGGCCGAGGAACTGCTGCGGTCCGCGCGCCGGGTCGTCGTCATGGAGTCGGTCAACGACCACACCAACATCGGCGCCATCTTCCGCTCCGCCGCCGCGCTCGGCATGGACGCGGTGCTGCTCTCCCCGGACTGCGCCGACCCCCTCTACCGCCGCTCGGTGAAGGTCTCGATGGGCGCCGTCTTCTCGGTTCCGTACGCCCGTCTCGACGCCTGGCCCAAGGGCCTGGAGTCGGTCCGCGACGCCGGGTTCAACCTGCTCGCCCTCACCCCGGACGAGAAGGCGAGGTCCCTCGACGAGGCCGCCCCGCACACGATGGACCGGGTCGCGCTGATGCTTGGCGCGGAGGGCGACGGGCTGTCCACCCGGGCCCTGATGGCGGCCGACGAATGGGTCCGCATCCCCATGGCCCACGGCGTCGACTCCCTGAACGTCGGTGCGGCGGCCGCGGTCGCCTTCTACGCGGTGGCGACGGGCCGGCCCACGAGCTGAGAGCCGCACTCCGAGGGGTGCCGTGGGGTGCCGTGGTGTCGTGGGGTGTCGTCCTCGCGGTGTCGTCGGGACCGGATCGGATGAAGATCGGTCCGGTTCGAACGGCACCCCTAGCCGTCGTTGTGCAGCCCGCTCCGGTAAGGACGCTCGATCGCGGCGGCCGCCGCCAGGGCCCCGGACGCCGACCGTGCGTGGTGTACGCCGCCCCGTGGGCCGTCGTCGAGTCCGCGGGACGGCCCCTGGCACCCCTGGGCCGCGGCGATACCCAGCGCGACCAGCAGCGTCACCACGACGAACACGAAGAGCCGCTGACGCAGCAGCCGGGGATTGGCGGGCCGCCGGCCGGTGCCGGTGGCGCGCTGACCGGGCCGTCCGGCGCCACTGCGCGGGGCGGGCCTGTTGCCGGTGCGGCCGGTGCTGCGGACGGGCGCCGGACGCGAACCCGACCGCGATCCGCCGTTCGTCCCCCCGGTGCGCGGCGGGGGAGTGGCCCCCCGCGGCGGGGGAGTGGTCCCCGGCCGCCGCTGGGTGCGCTGCTCGGCGTACTGCTCGGCCAGGCGGCCCGTCGGCCGGTCCGGATCCGAGCGCGGCGCGGGCGGCCGCGCGTCCACCATGCCCTGGGCCTCGCGGGCCGCGATCTCCTTGAGCCGCAGGGACAGTTGGAGGGTGCTGGGCCGTTCCTCGGGGTCCTTGGCCAGGCAGGCCCGGACGAGCGGGGCGAGCGCGTCCGGAACCCCGTGGAGGTGCGGCTCCTCGTGCACCACGCGGTAGAGCATCACCTCGGAACTGCCCTGCCCGAAGGGTGAGTCCTGGGTCGCCGCGTACGCGAGGGTCGCCCCGAGCGCGAACACGTCCGTGGCCGGGGTGACGGCGACACCGCGCACCTGCTCCGGCGCCAGGAAGCCCGGGGAACCGACCGCCGTGCCGACGTGCGTGAGCGTGCTCGCCCCGGTCGCCCACGCGATCCCGAAGTCGATGATCCGCGGCCCCTTCGGGGACAGCAGGATGTTGGACGGCTTGAGGTCACGGTGGACCACCCCGGCCTCGTGCACCGCGACCAGACCCTCCGAGAGGGCGGCACCGACGGCGGCCACGTCGGCCGCCGACAGCGGACCCTCCTCGGCGACCTTGTCGTGCAGGGAGGGGCCGGGCACGTACTGCGTGGCGAACCACGGACGCTCCGCCTCCAGGTCCGCGGCGACGAGCCGCGCCGTGCAGCCGCCCCTGATCCGCCGTGCCGCCGAGACCTCGCGCGCGAACCGGGAACGGAACTCCTGATCCTCCGCCAGATCAGGCCGGATCACCTTCAGTGCGACCCGCTGGCCCCGCCGGTCGGAGCCCAGGTAGACAACACCCATACCCCCCGCGCCGAGCCGTCGGTGAAGCCTGAACGAGCCGACGACACGCGGGTCCTCGCGCCTCAGGCGCATCATCGCCATGTCCATCCCCGCTGCCCGGTCCGTTTGACGAGCCACAGCTTACGTTTCCGCGGCCGGGTGCGCGCAGAGGCCGCGCCCTCTCGTCCCGATCGATTGTCAGTGCCGGGTGGGAAACTTGAGAGGTGGTCAGGGAGCGTGCGAACAGTGCCTCCTTGACCTGCCCTTGATCCCAACCAGCCATCGTTGAAGGGGGATTGAGCCCGTGAGGGGTGACCGCGTGGAGATAGTCGTGGACGCAGGGGACACGACGCGTACGTACGAGGTGGTGGCGAGCAGGGCGGGTCGCCGGGTGGAGACGGCGGTGCGCCGAGGTGTGGTGGAAGTGAGCGAAGTCACTCGAAACGGAACAGTGGTACGGACCGCCCGCTTCATGGCGACTCGGGTGCTGGCACTCGTCGAGCAGCCGGTTCCGCGGGAGGACAGCTCGGAACAGTAGGGGCACATCGGACGTCCCCTCCGGGAAGACCCCGAGACCTGGCTCCGCGTCTCCACCCACGGTAGTACTCAGCAGGTCACGGCTCATCCTCCGGGAGGCCCGGCAATCGGTACGAGGGCATGACGACCCGTCGTCGTCGCGCGCCTAGATTTGAGGTCAAGCGGCGGGTGCAGCACTCGTCCCCCGAGGTCAGACACCCGCCGCTGCCAGGCACAACGGAATCTCGGTCAGGAGAGGGACCATGGCCCACACGGCACCGCGGACAGAGCTCCGCACGCAAGGACGCAAGGCGTACGCCGCCGCGTTCGGCACCCGCCAGGGCCGGCGCCACCCCTTGGTGGCGACAGCGATGGTCCTTCCCCTGGCGGCCCTGCTCGTGGTCGTCTTCGGCGGCTGGGACGCGGTGGTCACACAGGCGTCGTCCGTGGGCGTGATGCTGGGGCGCTGAGCGGCGCCCCAGGCCCGGAAGAGCGGTCCGGGCGGGGACATCCGGCCATGAAACCCCGTGGGGACGGGGGTGCGGCGGACGGCAGAAAGATGCCCGCGCAGCTGGGGAGCTGCGCGGGCATCTCTTTTTGCGTCTGGCGTCTGGCGTCTCGTGCAGTGCCCTCGGCCCCGCCGCCCGGCGTCGGCGCTGGGCGGCGGGGCCGAGGCGGAGGGGTCTCGTGATCCGGGGCGAGTCCACGCCGGCGGCCGGTACGCCTCGGCGGCCCGCCCCGGCCCGCCCGGCCCGCCCCGGCCCGCACGGCCCGCACAGCCCGCACGGCGCGCCGCGCGGCCGGGTGCAGGGACCGGGAGCTTCGGGGGCGAGGGGGAGAAGCCGGCGCAGCGTCCGGGCTTCGGAGGCCCCCGCCTCGTGGCTCCAGGTATCGAGCCCTGCTCGGCCCGGCCGACACGGCACCGCGCCTCGGCGCCGCCTGATCCGGACGACAGGCCCTGGGGCCTGGTGTCGGGGGCCGGCTTCGGGTGGCTACCCTCACCGGCAGGTGCCGGCGGACGTCGTACGGGCCCGTCGTCCAGCTCAAGGAGATCCGTGACCGTAACCAGCCTGCCGGCCGCCCTCGCCGCCGCGGCGCGCGGCGCGGCGCATCCGGCGGCGGCTGTGCCCGGTCCCCGCGGAACCTGTTCCTGCGGCGCCGAGGACACTCTCCTCGCGGACCGCGACGACGGCACCGTGGTCCGGCACGGCGGCATCGTCGCCAAGGCCCACGCCCCGGACACGGAGCCCCACGCGCTCGCCCTGCGTGTCGCCGCGGCCACGCGCCTCCCCGGCATCCTCATGCCACCGGCGGACCCGGAACCCGCCGGCCTCCTCGGCCGCCGGGTGACCCTCTGGCCGTACGGCGCTCCCGTCGACCCCGACGCACCCGACGCGGCTCCCTGGGAGGCGGCCGCGACCCTGCTGGCCGGGCTGCACCGGGCTCCCGCCCCGGACGGACTGCCGCCCATGCGGGGACCCGTCAAGGCCGCCCGCGCGATGGCCCGGATGCGTGCGGCCGGCCCGCACCCGGCCGCCGCTCCGGTCCTGCGGGCCTGGGCGGCGCTGCCCGCCTGGGCGCGGGCCGAGGCCCCGATGCCGGACGCCACGACCCTGTGCCACGGTGACCTGCATCTCGGCCAGCTCATACGCCACCCCGCGCCGGACGGTCCCTGGCTCCTCATCGACGTCGACGACCTGGGTGTCGGCGCCCCGGCCTGGGACCTGGCCCGCCCCGCCGCCTGGTACGCCTGCGGGCTGCTGCCGCCGGACGAATGGCTCCGCTTCCTGACCGCCTACCGGGCCGCGGGCGGTCCCGCCGTCCCCGCCGACGGCGATCCCTGGCCCGCCCTGGACGTCGCGGCCCGCGCCCTCACGGTGCAGACGGCCGCCCTCGCGGTCGCCAAATCCGCCGCCGCGGAACGGCCGTTGGACGAGGTGCAGCAGGCCGTGGTCGACGCCTGCGATCGAATGAGTGCCATCCCACCCGAGTTGACCCGAGGATTGGCGACGTAGGCTGCAACCGACCGAAGCCGGGCGGTGTCTGTCCTGGCGGAAGCAGTACCGACCGGCGAGGAGTTGAGCCGAGCATGCAGTGTCCGAAATGTCACGCGCCGATGCACACGTACAACCGCAATGGCGTCCAGATCGAGCAGTGCAGCGGCTGCCGCGGCATCTTTCTCGACTACGGCGAGCTGGAGGCGCTGACCCGCGTCGAGTCGCAGTGGTCCCAGCCCGCGCCGCCGCCCCAGGGCGCCCCGCAGGCGTACCCGTCCGCGCCGGCCCCCGCGTGGGGTGCCCCGCAGCACGGCGGCCATGGCGGCCACGGCGGTCACTACGGCGGCCACGGCAGCCACCACCGGCACAAGAGCTTCGGCCACATGCTCTTCTCCTCCTGAGCCACCCGAAGGGCCCCTCCCGAACAGAGGGGCCCCTTCGGCGTGTCCGGGCCCCGTGGATCGGGTCACACAGGTCCGTCAGGCAGGCCGGAGCACGACGAAGCCCCCGGTCGTCAGGACGACCGGGGGCTTGCTTGTGCGCGATACTGGGATTGAACCAGTGACCTCTTCCGTGTCAGGGAAGCGCTCTCCCGCTGAGCTAATCGCGCAGGTCACGCGGCCGAAGCCACGTTCGCTGCTGGTACTGCGTGCGCGATACTGGGATTGAACCAGTGACCTCTTCCGTGTCAGGGAAGCGCTCTCCCGCTGAGCTAATCGCGCGGGGATCCTCGCGGATCGAGTCCTTGCGGACCAGTGGACGATACTGGGATTGAACCAGTGACCTCTTCCGTGTCAGGGAAGCGCTCTCCCGCTGAGCTAATCGTCCTTGGAGGTGGAGACGGGATTTGAACCCGTGTAGACGGCTTTGCAGGCCGTTGCCTCGCCTCTCGGCCACTCCACCAGGAGTGCGGGTTCGGGAAGATCCCCCACTTCCTGCGAGCGGACGACCAGGTTCGAACTGGCGACCTCAACCTTGGCAAGGTTGCGCTCTACCAACTGAGCTACGTCCGCTTGTCGTTTCCGTTTCGCTTGCGCGTCCCGGCGACGAGTTGAACTCTAGCGGATTCCCGGGCCAGCACAAAAACGCGTTTGCGCAGCGTGCTGCGGTCTGTCCGCCCGAGGACATGGTCAGGGCACTCGCGGGACACCCGCCCTAGACTCGTCTGCGTGCTCGACCTCCCTCCTCTCGCCCGCTTCGGCGGCCTCGTCGCGACCGGTCTCCTCGATGTCACCAGCGATCCCGCGGCCCTGGACTCGACCGGCTTCTGGGCCGTCGCGGCCGACTTCGAAGGACGTCTGACCTGCGCCCGCTTCCGCGACGTACGAGAGGAGCCGGTGCCCGCCCCGGTGCCCGGACGGTGGCACGGCCCGGCGGCCGGTGACTGGACGTCGTCCCTCGACCACGCCGCGTACACCGCCGGTGTACGGCGTATCCGGGAGTACATCGCGGTCGGCGAGGTCTATCAGGCGAACCTCTGCCGCGTGCTCTCCGCGCCCGTCCCGGCGGACGCCGACGTCGACGCGCTCACCGCCCTGCTGGCCCGCGGCAACCCGGCACCGTACGCGGGAACGATCCGGCTGCCGGACCACGGCGTCGAGATAGCCACCGCCTCCCCGGAACTCTTCGTGCGCCGCGCCGGCCGTTCCGTCGAGTCGGGGCCGATCAAGGGCACCGGACGCACCGAGGCGGACCTCCTGGACAAGGACTACGCCGAGAACGTGATGATCGTGGACCTCGTCCGCAACGACATCGGCCAGGTCTGCGCCACCGGCACCGTGACCGTGCCCGACCTGTGTGTCGTCGAGAAGCACCCGGGGCTCGTGCACCTCGTCTCCACCGTCAGCGGCGAACTGCGCGAGGACGTCGGCTGGCCCGGGCTCCTCGCCGCGGCCTTCCCGCCCGGCTCCGTCACCGGCGCTCCGAAGTCCAGCGCCCTGCGGATCATCGACGCCCTGGAGACCGCGCCGCGCGGCCCGTACTGCGGAGGCATCGGCTGGGTCGACGCCGACCGCGGCACCGGCGAGCTGGCCGTGGGCATCCGCACGTTCTGGATCGACCGCGCCGACGGCGTCCTGCGCTTCGGTACGGGGGCCGGCATCACCTGGGGATCCGACCCCGAGGGGGAATGGCGGGAGACCGAGCTGAAGGCCTCCCGGCTGCTCGCGGTAGCGTCGGGAACGTACGACGCGGGTGACGCGACCCTCACGGACTGACCCGGTTCTCGGGGACGGACGGCGCGGGGAACCGGGGCCGGAACGCCGTGCCGGACGACGCGTCCGGCACACTCACATGCGAGGTAGGGACCAGTGAAGCTTTGGCTCGACGGCGGGCTGCAGGACATCGAGGCCGCCCGCGTCTCCGTCTTCGACCACGGACTGACCGTGGGTGACGGCATCTTCGAGACCGTGAAGGCGGTCGACGGCCGGCCCTTCGCGCTGACCCGCCACCTCGACCGGCTGGCCCGCTCGGCGCGCGGCCTCGGTCTGCCCGAGCCCGACACCGACGAGGTGCGCCGCGCCTGCGCCGCCGTCCTCGAGGCCAACCCGATGCCCCTCGGCCGGCTCCGCATCACCTACACCGGCGGTCACGGCCCGCTCGGCTCCGACCGCGGAGAGCACGGTCCGACCCTCGTCGTCGCGCTCGGCGGCTCGGCCCCGCGCCCCGACTCCACGGCCGTCGTCACCGTCCCCTGGACCCGCAACGAGCGCGGCGCCCTGACCGGCCTCAAGACCACCTCGTACGCCGAGAACGTGGTCGCCCTCGCCCGCGCGCGGGAACACGGCGCGTCCGAGGCGCTGTTCGCCAACACGGTGGGCCAACTCTGCGAGGGCACCGGGTCGAACGTCTTCGTCGTCCTCGACGGCGAGATCCACACCCCGCCGGTCGCCTCCGGCTGCCTCGCCGGCATCACCCGTGCCCTCGCGGTCGAATGGACCGGCGCCAAGGAGACCGACCTGCCGCTGGACGTCCTGGAGCGCGCGGACGAGATCTTCCTGACCTCCACGCTGCGCGACGTGCAGGCCGTGCACCGGGTCGACGCCCGCGAACTGCCGGGCGCGCCGGGCCCGGTGACCGCCAAGGCGATGTGCGTCTTCGACGAACGGGCCGGGGACGACCTCGATCCCTGACCGGGCACGGGCGGCCACCGGCCGCCGGTCGCGGAGCACTTCGAGCGGTGATCGCCGGGCACTTCGAGCGACCCGCGCCGGGTAATTCGGCTGACGACTCGGTCATCAGCGGGTACAACACCCCTGATGACGACGACACTGCGGCCGACCGAGCCGCTCCATCGCGCCGCCGACGGGACCCTCTCACGCCGCTACCAGGTGTGCGTGAACAGCCGTCCCGTCGGCCGGGTAAACCTCGCCACGGAACTCGGCTCGGGACCGCCCGCCGCCAGGATCCAAGAGCTCAGCATCGACGAGCCGGACCGGGGCCGGGGCCGCGGCACCGTGGCCGCGCTGGCCGCGGAGGAGGTCGCGCGCGGATGGGGCTGCCGGCAGATCGTGCTGACCGTTCCCGGCGACGCCGCCGCGGCCCTGGCGCTCACCAGGGCGCTCGGTTACGTCCCGCGCAACCGCATCATGGAGAAGGCGGTCGACGGCTCCGCGCTCGTCCTGCCCCCGGGCAGCGCCGACCGTCCCATGACGCGGGACGAGTACGAGATCTGGGACCGGGTGGGCAGACAGCAGTACGCCGAGGACTGGATCCGGCGCGGGCTGCCCGAGGCCGAGGCGCTGGCCAAGGCGGACCGCGACTTCGGCGGCGCGCTGCCCGAGGGCCCGGCCACCGCGAACATGTGGCTGAGTGTCCTGGAGCACGAGGGCGTCCCCGTGGGCGAACTCTGGCTGGGGCGCCGGGGCGGACAGGCCTTCGTCTACGACGTCGGGGTCCGCGCCGACCAGCGCGGCCACGGCCACGGCCGGACACTCATGCGGCTCGCCGAGGTCCGTGCCACAGCCGTCGGACTGGACCGCATCGGGCTCAACGTCTTCGCGGGAAACACCCCGGCCGAGCGGCTCTACGAGTCACTCGGCTACGAGACGACGGCGTATCACCTGTACAAGACGCTGCTCTAGGCGGGACGGGATCCTGTCGCGGGTGCGTCGAGGCTCCCTCGACACCGCCTTGTCCGGGCTCGCACGAGGCTTTGTTCAGGCCTGTTCGGCGAGGAGCCGGTCGGTGATCTCCTCGATCCGCTCGCGCAGTCCCTCCTGGCTCTTGCCGCCGTCCAGACGTTCACCGCCGATGACGTACGTCGGGGTGCCGGTGACACCGATCGCCTTGCCCTCGGCCTGGTCCGCGTCGACGATCAGGATGTGCCGCCCGTCGATCAGGGCCGTGTCGAACTCCTCGGCGTCCAGGCCGAGTTCCCGGGCGACCTCGACCAGGAAGGCTTCGCCGCCCTTGCGGTCCAGCTCCTCGACGCGACCGAGTACGGACTCCACGTACGGCCAGGCGCTGCCCTGCTCGGCGGCTTCCTCGGCGGCCTGAGCGGCGGCGAAGGCGTGCTTGTTCTTCTCCAGCGGGAAGTGCCGCAGTCGCAGTTCCAGGCGGTCGCCGTAGCGGGCGCGGAGCGCGCCGAGGTCGGCGAGAGCGCTTCGGCAGTCGGGGCACTGGAGGTCGCACCAGACGTCCAGGACGACGGGGGCCGGGCGCGTGGCGGAGGAGGCGGAGAAGTCGTTCATGGATCCAGTCTCCCAGTCCGGTGCGGGGGAGGCTCCACCAGTCCGTGCACGGGAGGTGCCACCAGTCCGGTGCGGGGAGGCTTCACCGCCGGTCCGGAGGGGTCGGGGCAGCGGGACCTGAGGAGGACGGCGACCCCGAGATGTCCCTGAGGTCTGCCCGGACCGTGGCATACCGGGCATGGGGCGGTGCAGGATGGAAGGGATGAGGAACGTGTCGCACCGAGCCCTGCCTGGAGGACCGGAATGATCGCAGAGACCGTCTGCTCCGCCGTCTCCGTCGCCGGCCTGGGCATCGCCGCGGTGACGGCGTACCGCAAGCGTTTCCTGGCGGCCGCGCGGATCGCCGCCTACTCCCTGGTGCCGATCGGCCTGGTCATGACCGGGGTGGTCGGCTGGCTGGCCGACACCGCGTTCAGCCCGACCGCCTGGGCCGGCTTCGTGGTGCTCGGCGGCGCCTGGGCACTGTTCATGATCACCCGTGCCGTGGAGCGCCGCGGCGGCGGGACCCGGAAGGAACGCAAGGCGGCGAAGGCCGCCGCGCAGCGCGACGCGGCGGCGCCCGCGGCCTCGGCCCCGTCGCTGGGCCCGGGTGCCGGACTCGGCTCCCGGCCGGCGTCGACACCGCGGGCGACAGGCTCCGGGGACGACTTCAGCGACATCGAGGCGATCCTGAAGAAGCACGGCATATGACCGGCAGAAGCGACACAAGATCACAAGCGTGACGCAGGGAACGCGCGGAACCGTTCACGTTCGAGCGCGGCCGTCACATCATCCAGCGAACTCCCGTATATTCCGAGCGTGTTGATCGCGAAGCGGGTGCTCTCTGCGTCATCATCGCCCGCGAGATGCTGGACACAACAACGAGCGACACCGCTGCTCCGCCCGAGGAGCGGCGCGGTTGTCTCTTCGCGCTCTCCCAGCCGCCGCTGATGATCTTCCTTGCGGTGATCGGCTGTCTGCTGCTCATGGCTTCGCTGCACGACCTGCTGCTGCTCTGAGCTGTACACGGAGCCCCTGGCGTCACCCGCCGAGGGCTCCGTCAGTCCGGCAGTCCCTCAGTGTGATCCGGTCCGCTGTGTACGGTCGTCAGCCCGCGGCTTCCTTGCGGCGCGCCCGGTAGGCGGCCACGTGGAGGCGGTTCCCGCAGGTGCGGCTGTCGCAGTAGCGGCGGGAGCGGTTGCGCGAGAGGTCGACGAAGGCCCGTCGGCAGTCCGGGGCCTCGCAGCGCCGCAGCCGGTCCTGCTCCCCGGCGACGACGAAGAAGGCCAGCGCCATCCCGCAGTCGGCCGCGAGGTGGTCGGCGACCGAGGCGCCCGGCGCGAAGTAGTGGACATGCCAGTCATAGCCGTCGTGGTCCGTCAGCCGGGGCGTGGTGCCGGCGGCCGCGACCAGTTCGTTGATCAGCGAGGCGGCGGTCCGCGGATCGTCGGCCGCGAAGATCCCGGCGAACAGGCTCCGAACGTCCTGTACGGCGGCGAGATCGCGCTCCGACAGCACCCCGACGTCGCTGATCTCGTGCCTTCGTACGAAATCGGCGAGGGACGACACATCGGCGAGCCCGTCCGCCGTCTCGTCCTCCGGCGCGGTGTTCACCAGATCCACCACGGCGTCGAGTGCGCACCGGGTGTCGTGGGTGATCAGCACGTTTCGCTCCCTGGCCTGGGGGTCGGGCGAGGGCGCCCGCCCGATGCTGGCCGATGGTAGTGGCTTCCCGGCGCGACCGAGACGGGCGTGGGGGCGGGAGCGTGTGCGTGGGGGCGCGAGCATGCGCGTGGGAGGTGTGGGGACGCGCAGCGGCGCCGCCACCGCGAGACGTGCGCGGTGCCGACGCCGGTGCCTTCCCTATGCGGTTGTCCGGGCCCGAGCCGTCTCCCCGAGTGGACGGCGCCGGGCGGCTCTGTCGTGACGCGTCAGCTCTCGGCCAGGATGTGTGAGAGCTCCGTGTCGAGATCGAAGTGCCGGTGTTCCGTGCCCGGCGGCACGGCTGCGTCCGTTCGCTTCAGGAATGACTCCAGGGCCCGCGCGGGGGCTTCGAGCAGGGCTTCGCCCTCTGGTGAGCTCAGGGCGATGCATACGACGCCCTGGCCGTGACTTCGGGACGGCCAGACTCGGACGTCGCCGGTACCGGTGGGCCGGTGCAGGCCCTCGGCGAGGAGGTCGCGGGCGAACACCCACTCGACGGTTTCCTCGGCTCCGGTGTGGAAGGTGGCGTGCACGGCATAGGGATCGGCCGTGTCATACCGCAGTCCTGCGGGTACAGGCAGTGAGGACTCGCTCGACACAACGAGGCGCAGGTGCAGCTCGCAGCTGACCGTGGTGTTCATAAGCGCCAGGGCCTTTCGCTCAGTGTGCGCTCGGGGATTCGCACGTCGGCGAAATCGACATGCCACCTACGGTGCCGTTGTAAACCCCTCTGAGGGTTTTGCATGTCTTTATGTAACTCATCCGGCCGAGGGTGTGATCTCCGGATAGGGCCATTCCGGTGACTGGTTTCTCTCGGGTAGGGTTTGGTCGTATGAATACGGGGAGTGACGAGTCGGGCGAGGTCGCCACGACGGGCGACGGGGCGAACAATGAGCGAGCGCTCGGTTCGCGTGCGCCTGAATACATCAAGGCTCGGCGTGCGCTGCATGTGAGCTGGCAGGTGGGCGTTTTCGTCGTCGGGCTCGCGGTGGTTGCGGCGGGTGTGGTCTTGCTTCCGCTGCCGGGGCCCGGGTGGCTGGTGATCTTCGGTGGCATGGCGATCTGGGCGACCGAGTTCGTCTGGGCGCAGCTCGTGCTGCGCTGGACGAAGCGCAAGGTCACGGAGGCCGCGCAGCGGGCGCTCGATCCGAGGGTCCGGCGTCGCAACATCATCCTCACCACGGTGGGGTTGGTGATCGTCGCTGTGCTGGTGGGGGTGTATCTGTGGAAGTTCGGGCTGGTGATGCCGTGGAACATCACCGAGTGACCGAGGCACCCCCTGACATGGGGTAATGTTCTTCCTGCGCCCGGGCGATTAGCTCAGCGGGAGAGCGCTTCGTTCACACCGAAGAGGTCACTGGTTCGAACCCAGTATCGCCCACACGTAGGAAGAACGGCTCCGGCCCACGACATCGTGGACCGGAGCCGTTTTCGTTGTTCGCGGTGCCGGGTGCCGGAGATCGGAACAGAGAAGA